>JAIEPD010000010.1 GCA_019749935.1 Alphaproteobacteria bacterium | reverse complement strand
CTTTTTTGCTAAAATTATAACTAAAACATCCCTCTACCCTTTGTAAATCCTCATTCTTAATCCCGAATCCGCGTTAAAAGTAACCCCAGTGTAACCCGCTCAATTTTTTGATTTTTTAGAAAAGTCAGAGAAGCCTTTATTTAGCTTAGTTGGTGCCAGAGGATTCGAACCTATGACCCGCTGATTACAAATCAGTAGGTCGAGAGTTCGAGTCCCTCAACCGGACCATTAATCCCCAAGAAATACAAATCCGATAATATTTCTATTCAAACAAAGGTATCATTCCCCAACCTGTGTGGTAATTAGCAGTTTTAATCTTGTGAAGATAATCCCTGCCCCCTTGTTCGATCAAATTTAAATAACTATAAATAAGGCTAATCTTCAGTTTTTATAGCTTTAAATTTCTGTTAGGTGCATTCATATGAATCGTCTTTTAATCAATTTACCGGAAGTGATTGATACTCCCGAACTAATATTACAAATGCCCAAAGCAAATTTTGGAGAAGCATTACACCACGCCATAGTAGATGGTTATGAAGATTACGTTAAATGGTTAAATTGGCATTCAGTTCCCCCTACGATCGAAACCGTTGAAATAGAATGCAGAAAACATCACGCAGAATTTATTTTGCGGGATTTTATTCGCTATCTCATTATCGACAAACAAACGAGCGCTATCGTTGGAAGATGTGCGTTTCCTTCTTTTCAGGCAAACTGGTTAATTCCTCAGTTTGGCATTTCATATTTTATTCGTAAAAGCCATAGATCAAAGGGATATGCAACAGCTGCCGTACATGCAATGTCAACGCTAGCCTTCAGGCTTTTGAAAGCTAAAAAGCTAGAAATTTATTGTGATTCAGAAAACGTCGCTAGCACCAAGGTTCCTTTGAAACTTGGCTTTCAGCTTGAATACACTCAAAAAGGGGGATGGCCAAGACAAGACGGAAAATTAGCCGAACTTCAAACTTATTCCCTCTTTCATGAACAAGACCTTCACCCTTTACCTATTAATTGGTAAGTGACTGTTCCCTACACCTTTCCATTAACCTGCAGCTGGTACAGGTGCTGGCATTTGAGTTCCCGCAGGCATACCTGGCTGTGGCACAGTCGCAGCTGGTACTGGAGAAACAACTGCCGTAGGAGGTAAAGTCGTAACAGCGGCGGCTGGTGGTGGGGCAGTAACTGCAACCGGAGGAACAACTGTCGCAGGAGGAGCTACCATTGGCACCGCAGTAGCTGGAGGTAGCATTTGAACAGGACCTCCTACTGCTGGTGGCAGAGTTTGAGCAACGGCAGGATTTACAGTCGGTTGCATTTGGACCGGAACTCCCCCATTGACAGGCGGTACTGCACTGCTTTGGCCTTGTTGCATAGGAGCTGTCGTAGAGATCAAAGGCACGGCAGCTACCGGAGCCGTTGAAGGGGCAATCTTTGCCATATCCATTCCAACACCGATATCCTCTGATAAACCAGAAGTAGGCCAAACTAGAACACAAATGATGGACTCATTCACTGGAAAAATATGAGACTGCATGGGGATATCTTTTCCATTTTTTTGATATTTAAAATCAAACCCCATCCAATCACCAGCTTTCATTGAGTTAACAGTATCAAACATTTTCCTTGTATTTGTTTCTCTTTCACCGGAAAGCATTTCTGATGTTGTTCCGCCACTTACAGAAGAGTAAAAAAGAGTGTACTTTCCGTCATTTCCCTTTTGAGAACAAATAATGACCTCTCCACCAGTCAAAGTTTTTGTAATCTCAGGTAATGCTAATAACAAATTTTCTTTAGAAGGACTAACTTTTATGGCTTCTTTTAAAGCCTCAGTAGATCTTTCGTGCTCTATCTTAACTTCACAAAAAGCTCTACTTGCCAATAAACTCACAAACACCATGCTTATAAATAAAGTCTTCATTAGTCTTATCTCCGAATTTTTTTAAAAGCCAATTCATCAGTTTACCTATATCAGGAAAGGATTAATGTTCTCTTAATTAATCCAAAAATTACCTCTTCCATTTTGATTATGCTTGCTTTGTTTGCCCGAACATTTTAGAAACGGTAGTGTAGTCTTAGTAAATTGATTAGAGGAAAATGACAAAGTTCCTAGAGTTCGAACGCCCGATTGCTGACTTAGAAGGCAAAATTGAAGAGTTGCGACATCTAGCCAACACGGGTGATTTAAATATTGCTGAAGAAGTCTCAAGGTTGCAAACCAAAGCAGATCGTTTGCTAAGGCAGGCTTATGGCAATTTGACTCCTTGGCAAAAGGTTCAAGTAGCACGTCACCCTGATCGTCCAAAATTCTTTGATTATTTGGACACTTTAGTAGAAAACTTTATTCCCTTATCAGGGGACCGTGTGTTTGCAGAAGACTGCGCAATAATCGGTGGCCTTGGTCTATTTATGGATCAACCAGTTGTCGTTATAGGACAACAAAAAGGTCACGATACAGAAACACGCATCAAGCATAATTTTGGTATGGCAAAACCTGAAGGATACCGCAAAGCAAAACGTTTAATGGAATTGGCTGACCAATTTAAGCTACCTGTTATTAGCTTTGTTGATACTGCGGGCGCATATCCCGGCATCGAAGCCGAAGAGCGCGGTCAAGCTGAAGCCATCGCCAAATGCATAGAAACCTGCCTAAAAATCAAAGTTCCCTTAATCAGCCTTGTCATTGGAGAAGGCGGTTCGGGCGGTGCAATCGCTATAGCTGCCGCTAACGCAGTTTTAATGCTAGAACATTCAATTTATTCCGTTATTTCCCCTGAAGGCTGTGCATCAATTCTTTGGCGCAGTGCAAGCAAAGCTGCAGAAGCAGCGGAAGCTCAACGCTTAACCGCTCAAGATCTACTTAAACTAGGAATCATTGATAAAATTATCCCTGAACCTGTAGGCGGAGCCCATAGATTCAAAAGCGATATGGCAAAACAAGTTAAGGAAGAAATTGGAAAAACACTTCGTCCTTTATTGAATTTAGATGGGGATAAATTGCTTTCTTTAAGACGCGAAAAATTCATTAATATGGGCAGTAAGACGCTTTAACGTTCTTACATACTCTAACCGAGATTTTAAATTATGATGTCCTGGGAAATTATTGGAATAAACCTTTTATCCCCAATTGTGCTTTCGTTTTTCTTAGGCCTTTTTGCGGTTCTTATCAAAAGTGACCTAAAACTACCACCAGGGCTTTATGCCAGCTTATCTATGTATCTTCTTTTGGCGCTTGGCCTAAAAGGAGGAGCGGCTCTTTCAGAAACCCCTCTTCATTTATTTTGGCTACCAGGCCTTATTGTTTTAAGCTTAGGAGTTGTTCTTCCCCTTATCGTTTATAGTATTGCCCATTTTATTGGAAAAATGTCCAATATTGACTCTTCTGCTTTAGCAGCTCATTACGGCTCCGTTTCTGTTGTGACCTTTATTGCCTGCCAGGTTTTTGTAGAATCTTTGGGGCATCCTGCCGAAGGCTTTATGACAGCGCTGGTTGTTATTTTAGAGGTTCCAGGCATTGTTATTGCCCTTTTGCTGGCTGAATTTTTTAAAAGAAAACAAAGAAAGACATCTTCGAAAAACGAAGCTACTTTCTTGGATTGTTTCAAAGAACTTATTGTCAGTAAAAGTATCCTTCTCTTGTTAGGTGGACTTGCAATCGGTTACATCTCAGGTAAACCAGGCCTTCAAAAAATTGCACCTGTTTTCGTTGATCCATTCCAAGGGGCATTAGTCCTTTTCATGCTAGATATGGGACTTGTCGCGGGAGAACGTATCGAAGACTTAAAAGGTATGAAAGGGTTTCTTCTAACCTTTTCATTCCTCGCACCTATCTTGAATGGTTCTTTAGGTGTTTTATGTGGCTATTGCGCTGGCCTTTCATTAGGGGGCGCCACAGTCCTAGGAGCCATGGCAGGTAGTGCCTCTTATATTGCCGCACCTGCCGCGGTACGCATTGCCTTGCCAGAGGCAAATCCTGCATACTATTTGACCTCAGCCATCGTTTTGACTTTTCCATTTAATCTAGCAATCGGCATTCCTTTATATTATGAAATTGCTTTATGGTTATTTGCAAAATAATTGAAATAAAAACTTGAATAAACAAAATTATTACCTTATACATTCAGAAAAATTTTCAAAATAACGTCTTAGATCGAAAATGTTTAAGTATATATTTATTATTACATTCTCTATCTTTGTACTTTTCTCAAAACAATCAACTTTTGCATCTGCTCTTCCTGAAATCCCTCTTGAAGCAGCTTGGGAAACAGTTCATGAAATTGCTTCCAGCCGTAGTCAATACTTAAAAGCTGTTATAAACGTTATGAAATCTGATTCACCAGAAGATATAACCTATAGAGAAAATTTTCGCATTTCTCCAGATCTTCATGAAAGATTAACTACAGATTTAGAGAATGCTTATCATTTATGGGCTCTTTTTGAGAGAACTCTAGATAACTATAAAAGGCCTATAGATCGTTCCTCTATGCTAGAAACTCTTTTAGAAGAAACTGCTAGAGTTAGTCATTTAGCTGATTGTGATTGGGTCAATCGTGTTATGAAAGTAGGCAAACCCATAGCTGATGATGTTGTTATACATGATCTTATGCCCTCCGCTTGCCCACTTGGCAAACCGATAAAAGTACCAGTTCAAAAAAAAGAGGGTTCTCTTCAGACCTATATGATAATCCCCTCAATGGATATTCTTACTCAATATGGTTTTGAAGAACACATAAAATGGCGACAAATGCTAGCGATTTTAAAAACGCAAAGAATCGACTATTCACCTAGCATTGATACACAGAACTCTTTAGGTAAAGGCAGGAATGGAGTCGATCAATTTTTAAGATTGTTAGAAGATTATCATGCTGATAAAAAAACTGAAACTTATACGACTCGTAAAGCCATTCTAGATCAGATAAAGACAATGTCATCTATCGATTGTTTGAATACTTTAAAAGAAATATTAGAGAAGTTGGTGTATCCTGTTCATAACTTAATTTTTCGTCTTCCCGTAAGATCTGTGGCTCTAACTGGAAAAGAAAGCCCCCCCTCTCTTCCAGCAAAAGAAGCTGAGGAATCAGAAAAACCATTAGAAGAAGATTTATCAATAGCAGTTTCCTCTCCCCATGAAGATGAATCTTTAAAAATAGTGACGCCACCTGTACCATCGGAAGTCTCTCCAGAACTTTTCGTCTCTGTCGGGATTCCATCTGAAATGCTTTCTTCGGGCACTGCAGCCTATCATTCTCTTAGCTCCTCAAAGCTTGAACATGTCCCTGGAAAGCTTAACCCCAAAGGAGAAAGAGAGAAAGCAAAAGCAGCTGCTTTAAGCGCAAAAGCTGCATCCGGAGCAGCTGCTGCGGCAGTGACTGTCAAATCAATTTTTTTCCTCAATGCAAAGCATTATAAAACTTTGGAAACTATCCTTCAGGTCACGACAGAAAGACAACCTCCGAAATGGGAAGCCTTTAAACATATGATTGAGGCGTTAGGTGGTTTTTGTGATGATTCAGTTGGCAACGGAAATACAGATTTTACTGTCCAAGGACGTTCTTTTACAATTCATACCTCTCATACAAAAGGAGGCCGCATGTACTGGACGCAAGTCAAAAATTTTGCAAAGTCTGGACTAGAGCATATCGGAATCACTCTTGAAACTGTAGCCCTAAGAGCAACAGGAAAATGAGTTTTTGCTTTTTTAACCTTAAACTTATAAAACTAAACTTAAGGTCATAAAGTTAACTCAAAAGAAAATGTCATCCCTGAAAAAACTTGGGGGCGTTCCCCATGGTTATCGGCCCTTTATTTTTGATGAGCTTTTTACAAAGCACCAGAAATCTGTTGTTTTTATAAGTTCAACAGAAGAGCATCTATACACCTTAAAAAGACAATTGGCAATTATTAACTCAAACCTTCCGGTCCACATTTTCCCAGGTTGGGATTGCCTGCCCTATGATCGGGTATCTCCAGGCCTTGATGTTGTCACAGCGCGCCTTGAAACCCTTACCAAACTTTTAGAAAACCCAGAGCCTACTTGCATTTTAACTAGTGTCTCTGCCCTTACACAACGCTTAGCGCCAAGGTTATCTTTATTAGGAGAGTCTCTACAGCTTCAATTGGGAAATTCGCTTCCCCGAGAGCAACTGTTAAAAGAATTAACAAACAAAGGCTACAGTCGACGTGAAACTGTTTATGAGGCGGGAGATTACGCTGTCAGGGGTAGCATCCTTGATCTGTTTCCAACAAACGCTCCCTTTCCTATCCGCATTGATTTCTTTGGTGATACCATCGAAAGCATCCGCACTTTTGATCCTTTAAGTCAAAAGACAATCGAGGAAATAAAAAAAATTGAACTAAAACCTGTTCATGAAGTTTTATTAGCCCCTGCATCTATTCGTCAATTTCGCCATCGTTACCGGGAATTATTTGGCGCGAGTAAAGAAGGCGTTTATAAAGATCCCCTTTTTGAATCCATATCAGAAGGCCGAACTTATGCCGGTATGGAACATTGGCTTCCCTTATTTTATGAAAACTGTGAGACCTTGCTGGATTATCTCCCCTCGTCTCTCCTTGTATTTGATCATCAAGCAGAAGAATCTTTTGGACACAGGCAAGAATCAATCCGTGATTATTATCTGGCGCGCCTTAATCCTGTTATCGGCGACAGTAATTACAAACCCATTCCGCCTGAACTTTTATATTGGACAAAAGAAGAATGGTCAGATCTTCAAACAAGTTATGAATGCGTCCTTTTATCGCCTTATCTATCCCCAGAAATGGCCGATAAAGGTGGACGCCTACCTCCCGATTTTACCGCTATTCGGCAATCAAGCCACGAGAAGCTGTTTGATACAGTCTGCGAGACAGTAAAGAGCCATCAAGATCAGGGGCGTAAAGTTATCATAACAAGCCACACTGATGGATCTAGGCAGCGATTAGAAACTGTTTTAAGGGAACATGGGCTTAAACGAATTCTCCCCGTTACAAAATGGCCTGATCCTAAGGCTGATCCGAAAGCCATTTATTCACTGATTATTCCCCTAGAACAGGGTTTTACAACACCTGAGTGCTTGGTTTTAACTGAACAAGACATCCTGGGTGACCGCATCACAAGGCCAAGCATCAAAAAAAAGAAAAGCGATACGTTTTTCCTTGAAGCCAACCAATTAGCCACCAATGATCTTATTGTTCACCGTGAACATGGAATTGGCCGTTATCTTGGCCTTGAAGCCGTTACAATCGACAACAACGCCCATGACTGCTTGTGCCTTTTGTATGATGGCGGTGATAAACTTTTCCTGCCCGTTGAAAACATCGATGCCATCACCCGGTATGGTAACGACAATAGCTTAGCCCAACTTGACAAATTAGGATCAACGGCCTGGCAACATAGAAAAGCAAAGGTAAAAAAACGCATTCGCGTCATTGCTGAATATCTGATTCGCCTAGCAGCTGAAAGGGCCCTTCATGAAGGCGTTGTCTTAGAAAAAACCACCAACGAGTTTGATGAGTTTTGTGCTCGTTTTCCTTATGCAGAAACGGATGATCAATTGAGGGCAATTGCTGAAACACTTGAAGATATGGCGTCTGGTAAGCCGATGGATCGTCTGGTGTGTGGTGATGTTGGTTTTGGAAAAACTGAGGTGGCCTTAAGAGCCGCCTATATAGCAGTTGCAAACGGCAAACAGGTTGCGGTTATTGTCCCAACGACACTTTTATGTCGTCAGCATTACCATACCTTTAAACAGCGCTTTCAAGGTTTCCCTTATAAGGTTGCTCAGCTTTCGCGCCTTGTTAAATCAAAAGATATGACCTTAATCCGCCAGGATCTTGCAGAAGGAAAAGTGGATATTGTTATTGCAACCCATGCCTTATTTTCAGACAAAACTAAATTTGCTGATTTA
This sequence comes from Alphaproteobacteria bacterium, assembly GCA_019749935.1. Classification (GTDB taxonomy): domain Bacteria; phylum Pseudomonadota; class Alphaproteobacteria; order Paracaedibacterales; family CAIULA01; genus CAIULA01. Next base: position 77,689 of record JAIEPD010000010.1, on the reverse strand, counting down.
GGATTGCTAATTGTTGATGAAGAACAGCATTTCGGCGTGAAACAAAAAGAAAAGCTAAAAACGCTACAATCAGATGTGCATGTTCTAACCCTAACAGCAACCCCTATCCCTCGCACGCTTCAATTAGCTTTAAGCGGTGTGAGGGAAATGAGTTTGATTACAACACCGCCGATTGACAGGCTTGCTGTGCGTACGTTTGTCATGCCTTTTGATCCTATTGTTATTCAAGAGGCCATTTTACGAGAATACCATCGAGGCGGTCAGATTTTCTATGTGTCACCTAGAATTGAAGATCTTAGTAAACTTGCCGAACAAATAAAAATCCTTGTACCTGAGATCAAATGCATTATGGCTCATGGACAAATGCCAGCTAACGAATTAGAAGAAGTCATGACAGCCTTTTATGACCGTGAATATGATCTTTTGCTATCAACTAATATTGTTGAATCGGGAATTGATATTCCAACCGCCAATACCCTTATCATTCATCGTGCTGATTTATTTGGCCTAGCCCAGCTTTATCAACTGAGAGGACGCGTTGGGCGGGCGAAAACGCAAGGATATGCTTATTTGACAATGCCTGTTAATCAGCCCATTTCAAGCGTTGCCGAACAACGCCTTCATGTAATGCAAAGTTTAGACACACTTGGCGCTGGTTTTAGCCTCGCCAGTCACGACATGGATATTCGTGGCGCTGGTAATATTGTAGGCGAAGAGCAGTCAGGACACATCAGAGAGGTTGGGGTTGAACTGTATCAGCACCTTTTACAAGAAGCTATCATTATGGCGCGAGCTGAACAGGCTGATCAAGATGAAGGACTGGAGCTAGCATCGGAATGGACGCCGCAAATTAACGTTGGTACGGCAGTTTTAATTCCAGAGCTTTATGTGGCTGACCTTGGCCTTAGGCTTGGTTTATATCGGCGAATTGTCCACCTTGAAACACGCGCACAAATCGATGAATTCGCAGCTGAAATGATTGACCGATTTGGTCCCCTACCGTCAGAGGTAAACAATCTTTTCGAAGTCATTGAATTAAAAGCTTTGTGCCGAAAGGCCAATATTGAAAAAATTGACACAGGGCCAAAAGGTCTGGTTATTTCTTTCCGTAACAACCTTTTCCCCAATCATCATGGTTTAATTTCATATTTGCAGTCACCTGAGACCAATAAAAATGGTCATGCAAAGTTTCGCCCAGACCAGAAATTAGTTTTTATACGTGAATGGCCGAATCCAGAAATTAGACTAAAAGGAACCAAACAAATTATTAAAAATTTGAGCATTCTGGCAGCAAGAAAATAATATTAAGAAAGGAATAGTGTTGCTTAAGAAAATATATTGCGCAAGAAGAGTTGACAGCTTCAGAATAATTTTCTAGCCTGATCAAATATCAATTTCAAAGGATAGAGTATACGAGTATATGAAAGCCAGATTTACCTTTATTTTAACCCTCGCTGTTTGTTCAGTGCTAGCCGCTGGTTGTTCTAAAAATGGTCTCTTCGGTGGATCTCCTGACGGCAAAGCTCCTCCAGAAAAATATAATATGGAATGGAGTGAAGCCGAGAATTTAACTCAAATAGTTGCTGATCATGCAAAAACGTTACCAGAGATAAAAGGAATTCTAGCTGTATCAAGGGGTGGTTTAACGCCAGCCAGCGTATTAGGAAACAAATTAGGAATTAGAAATATCCGCGTTATCTGCCTTGCAAGTTATGGTGAGACGAAAGAATTTGAGAATTTGAAAGTAATCTATGGACCTAATGATATTGCAGAAGGCGGCAAAGGATGGTTAATTGTTGATGACTTGGTCGATAAAGGCGGGACTTTCAAATATCTTCACACACTCTACCCTGCTGCACATTATGTGACTCTGGCTGCAAAACCTGCAGGAAAAGCATTTACGAATTTCTCCGCGAAAGACTTTGCTCAAGATATCTGGATCGTCTTTCCTTGGGAAAAAGAGTAACCATCATAATTTATAAATTCAGCTTTCTTCTTTCTAACGAAGAAAGCTGAATTTTAATTAACTTTTCAAAAAAACATTGCTATTAAACAATATTGTTCATACACTGAATTATAGAGCATCATAATAGGTTTTATATTTTGCTGTATCGTATTAGCTTGTACGTTTTTTCTTTTCGGGTTTGTCCTGCTTGTTGTCGTAGCTGAACGGCCTTGCACAAAGGTCTTATGACTTTACAAGAATCTCTCTCATTTTAAGGACTTTAAGCTATGTGCGAACATGTAAGATCGAAATCAATCTTTACCAATCCATCTTTATTAATACTCGCTGCCTTTGTAACGGGCATACTGTGCGGTTATATCAATATTCCAATTATCATAAATACCGCCGATTTCGTTACCAAGGTGTTTGTAAACCTTTTAAAACTAATTAGCGTTCCGATTATCTTTTTCTCGGTTGCATCGACCATTGCAGGAATGAAAAATCTTGAAGAAACAAGATCATTGGGTAAAAAGGTTATATCTTACACCTTTTTAACAACTGTTATTTCTGCGGCTATTGGGCTGCTTCTTTTCTTAGTTATTAACCCCGTCAGTCGCAGCTTAAAACTTGAAGAGTCCAGTTCAACAGCAAAGTCTTTTAGTTACTTTGATCATTTGACCAATATTATCCCCTCAAACATTATTCAACCATTTCATGAAAATAATGTTATTGGTGTTTTGTGCTTAGCCATTTTGTTTGGCCTGGCACTTTTGGTGATTGAACATGACAATAAAAAGAAAGAAAAGAAATCGTACCTAACTGATTTTTTTATAGATATGTATGCGGTTATCACCAAAATCACCTCTTGGATTGTTAGGATTATGCCGATTGGCATCTGGGGATTTTCTGTTTTGTTTGTAAATGAATTGAAACAAGGCCTTTCCATTGAAGGACTGTTTTTATATCTTGCTTGTGTTGTGCTTGCCAACCTTGTTCAAGGTGGCGTTATCCTACCAACCTTTTTAAAGTTTTTTAAAATCTCCCCTCTTCGCCTTTTCAAAGCTATGTTCCCAGCGATCACCATGGCTTTTTTTACAAAGTCATCGGTGGCGACTCTGCCCCTTGCCCTTAAATGCGCCGAAGAAAATGCTGGTATTTCACTAAAGGTTGCTAAATTTACCTTTCCCCTTTGCACAACCATTAACATGAACGCATGTGCGGCCTTTATTTTAGTGACTGTTTTGTTTGTCATGGGAAGTTATGGACATTCAGTAACACCATTGGAAATGGGCCTTTGGGTTGGCATTGCAACCATTGCTGCGGTTGGGAATGCTGGTGTTCCTATGGGGTGCTATTTCCTAACAAGCTCATTGCTTGTCGCCATGGATTACCCCTTAACCATCATGGGGATTATTCTGCCATTCTATGCTCTGATTGACATGTTAGAAACGGCTTTAAATATATGGTCAGATTCATGCGTGGCAGCAGCCGTTGATAAATCTGCTGTAGACTTAAAATAGATCCTTACGCCCTTGACAAAAAGCTACCCTTGTCTTATATTTATTAATAATAGTCAGACTAGACAGACTATAATGGAGGCGGGCATGAAAAGTTTTGATCATTGGCAATTGCAAGATGCAAAAAGCAAACTAAGTCGAGTTGTTAAATCTGCCAGAACATCAGGACCGCAGTTTATTACTGTCCATGGTCACGAAGAAGCGGTTATTTTATCTATTAATGATTATAAAAATCTTTTAAAAGCAAAGGGGACTCTTATCGACTTTTTTCAATCTTCTCCTTTAATGGATGTGGATCTTTCTCTTGACCGTGCAAAAGATTATAGCAGAGATGTTGATCTATGAGCTTTTTACTGGATACGTGTGCTATTTCAGAATTAATAAAAAAATCACCTAACGAAGGATTTATTAGATGGATTGTAGCCCAAGAAGAATATCATCTTTATCTAAGCGTTTTAACAATTGGCGAAATCATTAAGGGCATAAAGAAATTAAGCGATAATTCTAAGCAAATTCATCTACAACAATGGGTTGAACAAGAATTAACAACGAGGTTCCAACATCGATTACTCCCAATAAATATAGAAATCTGCAAGAGATGGGGAGCTCTATTGGGTGAGTCTGAGCAAGTTGGAGTTAAGATTCCTGCTATTGATGCTCTTATTGCTTCTACTGCTTATGTGCACAATTTAAAAATTGTAACACGAAACGTAAATGACTTTGAAAAATGCAAAATTGAAGTCGTTAATCCTTGGGCATAAAGCCCCACTCACAAGAATCTATCCAATTTAAAGAATCACTGCTATAAACAGAATAACTCTTCTCTAATTTAAATTCAGGCATGAGCCAAAATCAAATAAGCATTCGCGGTGCACGTGAACACAACTTAAAAAATATTAATGTCGACATGCCACGCGATAAGCTTGTGGTCATTACGGGCCTTAGCGGATCGGGTAAATCATCGCTTGCCTTTGACACTCTTTATGCAGAAGGACAAAGGCGATATGTAGAAAGCCTATCCGCCTATGCACGTCAATTTCTGCAATTGATGCAAAAGCCAGATGTAGATTCCATTGACGGCCTTAGCCCAGCTATTTCGATTGAGCAAAAGACAACCTCTAAAAATCCACGCTCTACTGTAGGCACGATTACCGAACTCTATGATTACCTTCGCCTATTGTATGCTCGCGTTGGTGTACCGCATTCCCCTGCAACGGGCCTACCTATTGAAGCACAAACCGTTAGTCAAATGGTTGACCGCATTTTAACAATGGAGCCGCGAACTAAATTACTGCTCATGGCTCCTATCGCGCGCAGCCGCAAAGGTGAATATAAAAAAGAATTGCTTGATCTAAAGAAAAAAGGTTTCCAACGCGTAAAAATCGACGGCAAAGTTTATGACCTGGATGAAGTTCCAACCTTAAGCAAAAACATAAAACATGATATTGCTGTTGTTGTCGATCGCCTAGTTGTACCAGAAGCAGAAGGACAGGCGGAATGGCGGACACGTTTGGCAGATTCGCTTGAAACAGCACTTCATTTAAGCGATGGATTGGTGTGGCTTGAAAATGCAGATGATGGATCAACAACCACATTTTCTGCAAAGTTTGCCTGCCCTGTTTCTGGTTTTACTTTAGATGAAATTGAACCGAGGCTTTTTTCCTTTAACAGTCCTCAAGGAGCCTGCCCTAGCTGTGATGGTCTTGGAATTGAAATTGTCTTTGATCCAAGCTTAATTGTCCCAGATCCTAGTAAGAGTATCCGTGAAGGGGCCGTTTTACCCTGGAGTGACGACTCACAAACCAGTAAAAGAAGCTCTTATTCACGCGAATATTATGCTCAAGTTCTAGAGGGCGTTGTTAAGTATTATGATGCCTCGCCCGTTTTGCCGTTTAATGAACTGCCTGAGCATGTGCAAAATGCTGTTCTTTATGGCTCGAACAAAGAACCTATTCCAATCCATTTCAATGATGGGATTAGAACCTATATAACAAAGAAATCTTTTGAGGGAGTCATTCCTAACCTAAAGCGCCGCTGGCAAGAAACAGAAAGCGACTGGGTCCGTGAAAATTTGAGCCGGTTCCAAAACGAACATCCCTGCTCTGTTTGTGAAGGTAAACGATTAAAACCAGAAGCTTTATGCGTCAAAATTAATGATAAAAGTATTTCTGATATTTGTGATCTTTCTATCCTGAACACTCTCAAATGGTTTAAAGATTTAAAACTGACACCGAAACAACAAGAAATTGCGGCTAGAATTTTAAAAGAAATCAACAGCCGTCTGCATTTCTTAGTCAATGTAGGCCTTGATTATCTTACTCTCTCCAGATCTTCTGGAACCTTATCTGGTGGTGAAAGTCAACGTATCAGATTAGCATCTCAAGTAGGGTCAGGTCTTACAGGTGTTTTGTATGTGTTAGATGAACCATCAATTGGCCTTCATCAACGTGACAATGACCGTCTTTTGACGACATTAAAGCACCTCCGTGACATTGGAAACACGGTCATTGTTGTTGAGCATGATGAAGATGCAATTAAGACAGCTGACTACGTGATTGATATGGGACCTGCAGCCGGCGTTCATGGCGGTGAGATTATTGCTCAAGGCACCCCTCAAGACATTATGGATTCAAAGGAGAGTATTACAGGGCAATACCTAACAGGTAAAAGGTTTATTCCTCTACCATCCGAAAGGCGTCATGGTCATCCTGGGAAATCTCTTGAACTGATCGGAGCCACGGCAAACAACCTTAAAAATGTCACTGTAAAGATTCCTCTTGGGACATTTACTTGTGTGACAGGCGTTTCTGGAGGCGGAAAATCTTCACTCGTGATTGAAACGTTATATAAAGCAATCGCTCGTTCATTTACCCATGGGCGCGAGATTCCAGGACCTCATAAAAAATTAAACGGCATGGAATACATCGACAAAGTGATCGATATTGACCAATCGCCAATTGGCCGAACACCGCGCTCAAATCCAGCTACCTATATTGGTTGTTTCACAGCCATCAGAGAATGGTTTTCAGGGCTTCCCGAATCTAAAGCACGCGGCTATAGCCCTGGTCGTTTTTCCTTTAACGTCAAAGGCGGAAGGTGCGAAGCCTGCCAAGGTGATGGCGTTATTAAAATTGAAATGCACTTTTTGCCCGATGTCTATGTACAATGTGATCAGTGTCATGGCAAACGTTATAATCGTGAAACTCTTGAAATAACTTATAAACATAAAACAATTGCAGATGTTTTGGATATGACCGTTGATGAAGCGGTTGAGTTTTTTGAGGCTCACTCACTGGTTCGGGACAAGCTGAAAAGCTTGCAACAAGTTGGACTCGGTTATATTCATGTGGGGCAACAAGCAACAACATTGTCAGGCGGAGAAGCTCAACGCGTGAAGTTAGCCAAAGAGCTTTCTCGAAGAGCCACAGGACGAACTTTGTATATCTTAGATGAACCCACAACAGGCCTACATTTTGAAGACATCAGAAAATTACTAGAAGTCCTTCATAAACTGGTTGATCAAGGAAATACCGTCGTTGTGATCGAACATAATCTAGAGGTCATCAAAACCGCCGACTGGATTATTGATATGGGTCCTGAAGGCGGCGCTAAGGGCGGCAAAGTTGTCGCTGTCGGCCTTCCTGAAGATATTGTTAATGTCACAGGAAGCTATACAGGCCATTATTTAAAGCCGTATTTAGAAAAAGAAACACATAAGGCGCATGCAAGCTAAGGAACCAACTGTTTATTTTGAAAAAGCGAACTTATCCCATGAATCTTGTATTTTTTCATGGTTAATAAATCCCCGTGTCCAAGAATTCTGGGATAAAATAGTGAGGATCACAAAAAAGACATTCTTATTTTTATAAATGGAAGAAAAGAACCTTCCCCTTATGCAAATGGAATTTTTGATTACTGGATTGGATCAATTGGCAATCATCCCTATTGTGTATTAATGACTTCGGAAATCATGCCCACAGACTCCATTCCAGAAATTTGGAAGCCATACCTTTCTGAAAAAGGGAAAACATATAGTCTTGATTTTGCAATCGGCAACAAGAATTACATAGGAAAAGGACTGGGTGCCCATACAATCATATCCTTTACAGGGTTTATTCAAACAAACATGATCCATCAATTGATACATTTATCATTGACCCTGCCGCCAATAATCCAAGGGCAAAACATGTTTACGAAAAAGCAGGGTTTGAAACTGTTGCCGAATTTATAAGAGATATTGGGTTTTTAAAAGGCCTCAATCATTTTTTGATGGTTAAAAAAAACTAGTGCCTCTTACTAAGCCGTGACAAATTTAGACAGAGTTTCTATTGAAATATCAGTAAATGGGCTTGTTCCGTATATAATGTGCAACTCGAAAATCTAGGATCTTCATAATAATTATTCATGCCTCGCCTTATCTCATTTACTTCCCGCTTAGAAGTTATGTTTGCTCCGATTAACTTGTCTTTAAATTCATCGAGCCTAGAAAGTAACAATTTCTTTGCATTGCACATCACTTAGCAGGGAATCAACCTTATTTTAAGTTGTCTCATATAGTAAATCAGTTAATAAGTTATCGAGGAACTCTTGATAATCCAATAATTGACAAGCATATAAACGATTGGCTTCGATCAGCATCTACACACCCCGAGGTTCCTGACTCTATTAAAGCTCAAATTTTAACAACGCTTGGACCAGTTCCTGTTATTGATGAGGCTTCTCGTCCGTCTGCAGCTGATTAATTGAATTGGGAAAAGAATATCTGAGATCTTTTAAAAAATATCAAAGGATCTCAGATACTAATACAATTTAAGCCCAGATTTTAAATCTCTACTCCACTGTAACTGATTTTGCAAGATTTCTGGGTTGATCAATATCAGTCCCTTTAAGAAGCGCAATATAATAAGCCAGTAACTGAACAGGAATTGTATAAAGCAGTGGTTCAAAGAAAGTATCAACTTTTGGAAGAATGATAATTTCAATTGAATAAATTGCCTTAATTTGCTTGGTAATTTTTGCAGCCCCTGCTTCATCTGTTAAGCAAAGTACTTGCGCCCCTCTGGCAATCACTTCTTGAAGATTGGAAAGCGTTTTCTCAAACCACTCATCATAAGGCGCCAGTACAACCACAGGCATAGTGGTATCAATAAGCGCTATAGGGCCATGCTTTAATTCGCCTGCTGCATAACCTTCGGCATGAATGTAAGATATTTCTTTAAGCTTAAGCGCGCCTTCTAAAGCTATAGGATAAGTCACTCCGCGTCCTAGGTATAAGGCATTTCGCGCTGTTGTGAAACTAAGGGCATGCTTTCTATAAATCTCACAGTTTTGAAGTACATGACTAATGATACCAGGAAGTAAAAATAGGGAATTTATAAGTGATTCTAAAGGCTGAGTAGGAATCTTCTTGGTTTCCTGCCCCATTTTGAGACTTAAACAAGCGAGTGCCATTAATTGCGCTGTAAATGCTTTTGTTGACGCAACACCTATCTCTGGGCCAGCTAAGGTTTGAATCACAAAGTCTGACTGGCGCGCTATAGAACTTTCTGCCACGTTAACAATAGACAAAACTTTCTCACCTCTTGCTTTCAGCATAGATAATGCCGCTAACGTGTCGATCGTTTCACCAGACTGTGAAATAGAAATATTAAGGGTATTTGGCACATGGACTGGACTGCGATAACGAAATTCTGATGATATTTCTACATCTGTTTGAATACAAGACCATTTTTCAAACCAATATTTTGCAACAAGGCCAGCGTAGTACGACGTCCCGCATGCAATGATTTGAATACGTTTAAATGATTTCCAATCTAAGTCCATTCCCTGGAGTTCAATTTTTTTATCTTCAAGATGAATTAAGGACTGCAGTGTATTGCTGAGAACAGTTGGCTGCTCAGAAATTTCTTTCAGCATGTAATGGCTATATTCTGCCTTACTGACCGCCTCTCCTGTGACTTGGCTTTTTCTTAAAGAACGTTGAACTTCAGTTCCATCTTTGTCGTAAAATTTATACGAACACTTTGAGTCAGAAGAGTTTCTTTCTAAGGTGACTAAGTCCCCTTCTTCCAAATAACATAATGTCTGGGTCCAGGGTGCAAAAGCGATTGCATCAGAACTAATAAATAACTCATTTTCGCTAACTCCAAGAACTAAAGGACTGCCTTTACGTGTTGCAATGAGCATATTTGGAGCACTTTTAAAAATAATCCCGAGAGCAAACGCCCCTTTTAAAAGACCTAAGGATTTTTGGACAGCTTGTAACGGAGTGCAGTTTTCAGTTAAAAAGTCTGTGATCAAATGAACGATGACTTCAGTGTCTGTTTCACTTTGAAAGGTATGCCCTTTTTTTTGCAATGTCTCTTTTAGATCAGCAAAATTTTCAATAATACCATTGTGAACAACTGCAACCTCACCGCTTGAGTGTGGATGAGCATTTTCAGTACTTGCGATTCCATGGGTTGCCCATCGTGTATGGCCAATACCAATCATCCCCGTAATTGGATTTTTTGAGAGAAGTTGCTCTAATTCAGACAGTTTACCAGCTGAGCGCCTTCTATGGATTTGACCATTTGCTATTGTTGCAATGCCAGCTGAATCATAACCTCTATATTCCAGTCTTTTTAGACCATCTACTAAGCATTCTCCAGCGGGAGCAGAACCTACAACTCCAATAATTCCACACATAATCTTGCCTTAAAACGTTAACACTTAAACAGTACTATAACTGTTATTCTCAGATATATGTGTGACGAATTGTAACAAGGAGGAAAGGGAGGGATAAATAAAAAAACCTACGACCGTTCTGAGTCGTAGGTTTTGTGTTTTGACAACTTCTAAGTTTAGAACTTGTAACCAACACCGATTTTGAATTGGTGTTGAGTAACTTTGAAGTTATGTTGAACGCTACTACCATTTAGCAATGATTGAGTGATTGCTGAAATATCTTGAGTCATAGTAATTTTTGGACCAAACAAGTAGGAATATTCAGCGCGAATGAACATATTCTTCGTGATGTATGCTTCCATACCAAAACCTGGCGCGAAGCTTAGACTGTTCTTTGACTTGGACACTGTTTGCTTGTCTAAAGCTATATTAGAACCTGAACCAAGTGTATCAATTGTTGCCGCGTTTGGAATGACAGAAGCTTTCCATTTTCCAGCCTCAACTGCTAAACGGATATAAGCTAATGTGCTTGGTGTAACCATGTAACCAACACGAGCTGCCAAACCATAGAAGTTTGTTCTTTTTAATGTAGATTTCCAATACCCAACGTTTTTTCCGCTGGCACTGTCATCGAATGGGGAAACATTAGTTGTATCTAAACCACCAAAAAGTTCACCACCGAAATACGCACCTTGACCAACTACCATGCCATAACCAGCAAAAACTCCAAAAAGAGCAGCTGTCTTATTGTTCATTTTTGTGATTTGTTGCATAGAAGCAGTGTTTGTGTTAGCTGCTACAGAACTATTGCTCGTTGCTGTTAAACCTTGGTTTTGGTAGTCGTATTTTACGAGGTTTGCTGCAAAGCCTGCGTTTGCACCCAAGTAGAAACCACTTGAAGCTGTATTTCCTTCAGCAAAAGCTGCGCCTGTAACGGAAGCAGCAATTAATAATGCTGTTGTTAATTTTCTCATTGTTAACTCCTTAAAATGTTACGAAAAAGCCTTAATGCTTTACCGTATGTTTTCCATTTACTGTACTTATACTTTTTACCAGTTTAGGGGGATATCTCAATCTTTTTCGGGAAATATGGGCTTGGAAAAATTAATCGGTGTGTCTGAAATGTCACAAATTTCTTTGCAAGAATGGAAGCCCTCAACCCGTTTATTCTCTTGCAAAAGATCACTTTTTAAAGGATCTAAATCTACTATAGAAAATCATAATTGAAACGCTAAATTCCTACAAGATAAAATTTAAAATATCTTTAAAACTGCTTGGTAAAGCGTAAATAATTACTTAAGCATGACCTATTTCAAAAGACAAAACCGATGGATCGACACCGATTGCAGCAAAAGAATCTCTCCATTTTGTCTCTAAGATAGGATCAAAAACAAGATCAGAGCTAGCATCAACCGCAATCCAGCCATTTTCCTGGATTTCTTGATCCAATTGCCCTGCCCCCCAACCAATATATCCCAGACAAATACAAAAATTATCTGGACCTTTTTCCAAAGCTATAGCGCGAAGAATTTCAAGGGTTGAAGTTATGGAAAAATGTTCGTCAATAGCAACTGTTGTATCAGTTTTGTAATCTACTGAATGTAACACAAAGCCACGATTCATTTCAGATGGGCCCCCGTAATTAACAATTGCCCCTTCCAATTCAAATGGGCTTTCTATACCAAGCTGAGCAAACAAACCCTTTACGCTCAGATCAACAAGAGGTTTATTAATAATAAGTCCAATAGCCCCTTGCGCATCATGTCCGCATACATAAATCACAGAATGCGCAAAATTAGCATCTTGCAAAAATGGATTTGCAACCAACAATTTCCCTGTTAAATAGCCATCTATCTTTGATTTGTCTGTTTTATTTTGCTCTAGTTTCATAATTTTCTCAAATTCCCTATTTGCAAAAAAGATCCATTATCTATTTTTCCCATAAAATTGTTACGATACCTTTAACGAGATAAAAGAAAATATATTGCCCATTCTAAAAACTGTGTCCTAGGATAGGAATTAAGAGCTTTTTTAATTGAAACGATGAATTTTATGTCTCTCGCTCATGAACACGAAATTAACAAACACTATATAAATCAGATTAAAAAACTGCCCATTTTAAGCAATGAAGAAGAGTATATGCTCGCAAAGCAATGGAGAGACTCACAAGATTCAAAAGCCATTGAAGCTCTTCTCAACAGCCATTTGCGTCTTGTTGCTAAAATTGCCTCAGGATATAGAGGATACGGCCTCCCCTTAAGCGACCTTATAGCAGAAGGAAATCTTGGGATGATGCAAGCCATGAAACATTATGATCCCGAAAAAGGCTTCCGGTTCTCTACATACGCAATGTGGTGGATTAAAGCCAGTATGCAAGAATATATTCTACAAAGCTGGTCACTTGTCAAAATAGGAACAACCAGAGCACAAAAGAAACTTTTTTTTAGCCTAAAAAAAACTCATGCTAAGCTTAATCAAGATACTCCCAATGAAGATGGTTTATCGATTGAAAAAATTAAAGCAATCGCTGCAAAACTCTCCGTTAAAGAAGAAGAAGTTGAGCAGATGCATCAACGGCTTGGAGCACGAGATAATTCCTTAAATGTCCCCATTGGAAATCAAGATGAAAAAGCAACCGAATGGATTGAATGGATTACAGATGAAAATGACAATCAAGAGATAAAGATTATTCAAGCCGACGAAATGAAGAAAAGGCGCACTCTTTTTAAAGACGCCCTTGCTTGCTTGAATCAAAGAGAACACATTATTTTGTATGACAGACGCTTAAAGGAGCCTCCTCTTACTCTTGAAGAAATTAGCAGCAAACTTAAAATCTCACGTGAGCGTGTCAGACAAATTGAAAATACAGCATTTGATAAATTGAGAAAACAGATTAAACGCCACGCAACTTCTCATTACCATCACATATAAAACTTCTGAAAAGATACTTATATCTCTCCCTCAGCAGCAGGTATCTGATTGTCAAAAAGTTGAACAGGTCCTTGAGGCATAAGAGTTGAAATCGCATGCTTATAGATTAGCTGTGAATGCCCATCTCGCTTTAAAAGCATGGTACAGCTATCAAACCATGTGACCGTTCCTTGCAACTTAACACCATTGATTAAAAAGACTGTCAAAGGCGTTTTATTTTTACGGATATGATTTAAAAAAACATCTTGAACATTCAAAGGTTTGTCTGTTGCCACGATTTATCTCCCAAATTTTATTTATTTTTTTCTTTATTAAAATTTATCATACTTTGGATTAAAAAATTTTCAATCAACAACTTCATAAAATTGCAATAAAATTAATAATAAATTTTTGCAATTTGAAATATTTGGAACAGAAACATCATTTTCACAAGCCTCTCCTAAAGCAATTGGTTGGCATCCGCTTGCTTTTGCCGCTTGCCAATCAACAACTGTATCCCCAATAAACCAAATTTCTTCCGAAGCTTTTAATCCAACCTTATCTAAAGCGAGGAAAATTGGATCTGGTGCAGGCTTATCCTTTTCTGCATCACCAGCACCAACAACGACATGGAAAAAATCTGACCACCCTAAAAACTCTATTTCTTTGTTCAAAATAGACGTCTTTTTGTTACTTACCACCCCCAGTTTTATATTTTTCTTTGCTAGAAAATCTAATAAAGGTTGAACATCAGGCATTGTTTTCAATTCTTCCAGATGGTATTGGCCGAAAACTTTATAGAAAAAATTTTGTGCTTCTTCCCAATTTTCTTTAAAAAAAGTCGGAAACACTTCACGCGATGATTTATGGGCCGTTGATTTAACTTTTTCCAAAGACCACAAAGGCATTTGGTACTCCGCAAAAGTCAAATTGATAGCACGATGCAAAACTTCCCACGTACTCACCAGGGTATTATCCCAATCAAAAAGGATAGCTTGTGGTTTTTTAAGGTTAGAGATCATAAATTGCCTATATTAAAAATTTTGATAAATTCTATCCACTGCACCATAAAATTACAATTAACATGAAAAATCCTTTGTCATCCTAGCAAGTTTATGTTAGAAAAGTCTTCATGGTCCCCGGTAGCTCAGTCGGTAGAGCAAGTGGCTGTTAACCACTGGGTCGGCGGTTCGAGTCCGTCCCGGGGAGCCAACTTATCTTGAAAAAATCTTACTTTTACATCACTATACAGAAAATAAATCATGAGTTTTGAGTTCGATGGGCTCGTTAAAATCTACTCTTAAAGACAAAAAATGCTGGATATAGGTTGGAGCGAATATTTGTTCATTGGGATCTTAGCACTTGTGCTATTGGGACCTAAGGAACTGCCTATTGTTCTTAGAACTATAGGACGCTTTGTAGCAAAAGCCAGAGAAATAAGCAATTCACTGCAAGAGCAATTTTATAATCTTGAACAAGAAGATGCATTAAAAGAATCGTCTCTTCATTTAGCTGAACATGGTAAATTAGATCTTATCTATCCCCTCCCTCATCAACTTTCCAATGTGCATATGCCAATAAAGCAGCCAAAAGCTTTTCCTTTGCCATGGGTATAAACGTTTTTTATTATTTATCATCACAAAAGGAGAAATACTGTGAATAAAAAGCTTGTTGTGATACTTAGCGCAATGCTTTTTATTTCTATTGCTTTCAAAATTTTAAAAAATAATTCCCTCTTTGAAATAAATCAACTCCATACAAAAACTCCTGGCATTGGAATACAAGCAAATTTAAAAATCCTAGATCAATTTTCTATAACCCCTCCCATCCTTAGCAAGACTGGTAAAAGTTTTGTCACCCTTAACAAAATGGGTTTTGATATTAACTATACAAACCTTAGCTGGGTTGCAGAAGAATTCATCAACTTTTGCGAAGAACATCCAGGAGAATATGTACTCGATGTAGGCGCAGGATATGGCTTCTTATCACGATATGCTCTTTCAAAAAGAATGTTCGTAATTTCTAATGACTTAGAAATGGAGCATCTGCTTTATAGCCGGAAGAAGGTAAAAAACCCCGATGAAATTTTAAGGCTTTTTCTGAACACAACCCCCTTTCCTTATCTTGATATCAAAAAAAACTCTCTACGTGCTGTAATTCTTCATAGAGTTCTGCATTTTTTACCAGGAGCCGAAATTGATCTTGGTCTAGAAAATATAAACAGCTGGCTCAAAGAAGATGGAAAGGTTTATATCATGGTTATGTCTACAGAACACATTGCTTATCGGGAGCAAGTACTACCAGACTTTGAAAGAAGAAAGAAAAATGGTGATTTGTGGCCAGGGATGTTTCTAGACGTGCCAAAATATTTACCTACTCAAGCCTATTGCTTGCCTGAGCAATTGCATATTATGGACCAAGAAGTTCTTAAAAATGCTCTACAACGTCATGGATTTGAGATTGAGAGAATAGGCTACGTCTCCATGCAAGGATTTGGCACTGAAGATGGCCGGGATGGTAAAGAAGCTATTGGAGCGATTGCTGTTAAAAAAACACGTAAATAGCATCTCTTTCTCAAAGAGGACTTATGGCAACAACAGACTCACCGAAAATGCGATCAAAATAAGCCCTGTCCCTCTTTCAATCCAATGACGGTAACCTTGAAATTTCTTTACAAACCTTGTGTCTGTAAAAAAAATAGCAACAACTGTAAACCAACACGCCGATAAAACACCAATCCATCCCCCATAAACCACCTTGTGATATAAGGGCGTTTCTGTAGAAACAACGATAGAAAATAAGGCAAAAACAAAGATAAAAGCTTTGGGGTTTGTAAGCGTTGCTAAAAATCCATCACAAAAGGCCCGCAATCGATTCGTAGTCTTGTTCTCAATTTCAATGCTATTATCAAGTCTAGGCTTGCTTAAAACGCCTTTGACACCAAGCCAAAGCAAATAAGAAGCGCCGATCCATTGCACAGTACTAAAAGCACCTGGAGAATTTGCAACCAACAAGCCAATCCCCATTACATTCAAAATTACATGGGTCATATCCCCCAAAGCGTTACCAAGTGCTGTTGTAATTCCTGCTTCTCTGCCATAGCTTAAACTATTTCTCACAACCACAGCAAAGCCTGGCCCTGGGCTCATAATAGCTAAGCCTGAAATTACAGTAACACTCAGCCATTCCTCAAAGAGCATCATTGGTGATCCTCTCACCATTTTTGAGGTGGGGAGGACGATCCATCAAAAGAATATTATCTTCTTCATCTAAATATCCAAGAAGTGTAAAAGAATCTGAATCATCCTCGGACAATACCCCAGCAATAGCCTTGCCAAAGAGCTGTGTCATTTCGTAAGAATTTGCCAGTGCTGCTGTTGTTTTGCGTCTACCAAATTCACCAAAATCAGCAAAGATCTCATAACTTTCTTTATCACCCTCTGGAGAAAGCTGCACCAAAACAATGGTTCCAGCATAAACCTCATCCAAAGGCTGAAACGTCTTTATTGCTTCCAGCATGTCAGGATTTATTATAATTTCACCGCTATAGATAATTTTTGCTTCTCCAGTCATAAAAAGATCGGAGCCATTAAAATTAATTTCTAGCCCTCCTCCTTCTTGATAAACATTGACTTTCTCTGAAACAAGCCCTCGGGCCTTTGCTGCGACCACGGCAGCACAGGCACCAGAACCGCATGCAGGCGTTAGACCTGAACCTCTTTCCCAGACCTTTAAAGCTATAGTTTCCTTATCTAAAAGTCTCACAAAACCAACATTTAATCTCTCTGGAAATTGAGTGTCATGTTTGTAAAGATGCTCTTCTAAAATTGGTCCTAAAGTTGAAATATGATCAACATCTTCCACAAAACAAATCAAGTGTGGGTTGCCTAAATCAACAAAAACCGGAGCTGGATCTGAAATTTTTTGATATTCACGTAGGTTAATATCTGCATTCCACTGAGGAAATGACATTTTTACACTTATTTTATTATCTGCTGCTTTTCTACACTTTAAATAACCACCAGCAGTGTCAATAAAAACTTCTTCAGTTTCTGTTTGATCCATTAGAATTTTAGAGACGCACCGAGTGCCATTCCCGCAAGCTTCAGCCTCAGAGCCATCCGCGTTAAAAAAACGGACCTTAAACTCTTCTTTATTAGAGGTATCTTCAATAAAAATTACCTGGTCACAACCAATTCCCTCACGCCGATCACTTAGAAGCACACTTAAAGCACCTAAGTCGATTTCTTCTTCTATTGCAGATAAAATAACAAAATCATTACCAAGAGCGGAGGCTTTTATAAAAGAAAGAGTTAAGTCTTTCATGGCTTTAGCTTCTCTAAAATCGCAAAAGGATTTTTTTTGTCTTGCAAGCCTTCCAGAATCTTACCGGCATCACTATCAGGAGCCTTTGGGTAAGGATTCAAAGACAAAGACAGATATTGAGCTGTTATCTCTCCCAAATCAATTTCATCAAGGATGCTATACTCAAAATCATCATCTAGCTCAGGATCCAAAGGATCGAGCTCTTCATATCTTTTATCAACGACTTGAAGATCTATATCAACATCCATAACTTCACGAACAGGAGCCAACGTCACAACGCAGCTTTGCACAACAACAGCGTGTAGCTTTCCGCTCAGATTATAACCCCCTCGGCTAGTTTTCACCGGATCAACGTCATAACGTGCCTCTAGGGATTCAATTTCTATTAAATTAAATCGCCGAGCCAGAGCTAAACATTCTTCCTTTAAAGCCGTCACTACGAAATATGATTTATCATTGTGGATGCGCTCTAGATTGACGATTCGCATCAATTCCGTGTTATTATTTTTTTCCATAGAGACTCAATCCTCTTACTTAATTTTCTTGCAAAGAGTTGACATCTTCTTAAAGTAATGCCAAATCTAGAAAAATGTAAGGAATAAATATCTGATTTTATGATGGCTCGTTTTTCACTTTTTCTAAATGTCTTTTTGATTAGTTTTCTGCTTGTAGGATGCTATCCGACCATAGACAGCAGGGGTTACAATCCTGAATCTATGGACATAAAGAAAATTCAAATTGGCATTGATACAATGCAAACAATCCAAGAACGTTTTGGAAGCCCCTCTACGTCTTCTGTTTTTGGTGATGAACAAAAAGGCCATAACTGGTACTACATTTCCAAAAGAACATCGACAACTTCGTTTTACAGACCAGAAACCTTGGAACAACAAACAATCGTCCTTAGATTCGATGCGCAAGGCATTGTAAGAGATGTAGCAAAATATGAAGGTGAACATCCAATCATTCCGATTGAGAGAAAAACAGAAACCACAGGTTACGAAACGTCAGTAATGCGTGATATTTTTGGCAACTTTGGGCGCTATAGCACACAGTCCCAAAATAAAACACCTTGAAGAATTTAGACCCAATGAATTTCAAGAGACCTGCAGAAAAACGAGAACCGAGGAGCGCAAGTGTACATGAAGTACATGCGCACCGCAGGTTTCGATGTTTTTTGAACAGGTATCTTGAAAGGCGAAGGGGATAGCATGGAAGTTGCTTTTTATCAACTTACAACGACATCTTTAGAAAAGACGCTTCCTAAACTGCTTGAAAAAGCATACGCATCGAATCAAAGAGCAGTCGTTTTAGTTGACAGCCAGGAACGTCTTGAATTTCTTAATTCAGTTTTTTGGACCTATTCAACAAATGCCTTTTTGCCCCATGGGTCAGCCGCAGACGCCCCCGAAACTCACAGCCGTCAACCTATTTGGTTAACAACAAAAATTGAAAACCCTAATAAAGCCAGTTTGATTATTTCGACATCTGGCACCCTTATTGATGTATCAAGTGGGTTTAGCCGTTGCCTTGATGTGTTTGATGGAAATATTCCAGAATTTTTAACTGAGGCCAATAAACGTTTTAATCATTATCAAGAATTAGGAATAGATTGCGTTTATTGGCGTCAAAATATGCAAGGTGGTTGGGAGTCTGTTTCAAAGGTTGCTTGAAACCCTCTCGATCGGTTAGATGTCCGAAACTTCTTGATTTCCCCCCAAAAAGGTTTATTTTATTTATTGTTAGCCTTGGTTAACTATGGCGATAAACGATATATGTAATAAGCGTTGCGGACCCGGGGGCGGTACCCGGCGCCTCCACCATTGAAATTTGTCAGAATTATGGGGGTGAAATAGGATCGACGCGCGTACAAAGATATATTTTTCGCTCGGCATTGTACCACCGTTATCGGGCTGTTTAAATAAGTGCTACATTCTTAAGCACTGGGGTAGCTACACGTAGACGTCGTCGTCGTGTTGTTGCAGCAAACCGTAATTGGAACTTAGCAGCAGCTAACTCCAATCGTTTCGTTGCAGCTCAAGCCGCTTAATAGTCAGTGTTAACTGACTTGAGAGTATTTTGACTACCGCGGTCGGGGGCAACCGGGCAACAGAATGCCCCCACTTTTTAAAAAAGGTCAACACCAAAGTAAGGTTTAAGCCAGTGAGTAAAAAAAGTTATATTGATTATGAACAACTTGTTCAAAAAGCGCTGCGTACTGTTGTTAAAGAGTCTTTACTATATGCAACAAAAAAGGGGCTTCCTGGAAGCCATCATTTCTACATCGCCTTTTCAACTGATCATCCTGGCGTTGATTTACCCGATTACCTAAGAGAGCAATACGCTGATGAGATCACCATTGTTCTGCAACATGAATTTTGGGATCTGGTAGTTGAAGAGGATCGTTTTGCTGTGACCTTATGTTTTAATGATATTCATGAACGTCTTCTTATTCCCTTTGATGCGATTGTTAGCTTTGTAGATCCATCAGTTAAATTTGGCCTTCAGTTTACCCCAAATATAGAAGAACAAATTGAAAAGCCTAAAAAAGTTCCTACAAAACTGTCAGAAACTAAGGAAAAATCTATCACAGATGATTTAGAGTCAACCTCAGAAGAACCTGGATCAAATGTCGTCACATTGGATACTTTTCGTAAAAAACCCTAACGTTATCCACCGTGGTATTATCGATTGGATAACTGGAAAAACTTGAAAAGAGAGTGTGAGCTGGGAAATACTCAGCTTATGGCTGTGAGTAAGGGGCAAGGAATTGAAAAAATCCTGCCACTTTTAAAGGTTGGCCAAACACTTTTTGGTGAAAACCGAGTTCAAGAGGCTGAAGACAAATGGCCAAGCCTGAAGGAAAATTATCCAAACATAGCTGTGCATCTTATTGGACCTTTGCAGACAAATAAAGTTAAGCAAGCGCTTGGGTTATTTAATTGCATTCAAAGTGTTGACAATCAGCGTTTAGCCGACAAATTAAAGCAGGAAATGTCTAGGATGAACCTGAATACACCTTTGATGATTCAGCTGAATCTTGGAAATGAGCCTCAAAAAAGAGGTGTCTCATTATCTGATGCTGATGATTTTATAAACTATTGCAAACATGAATTAAAGCTTTCAATCATTGGATTAATGGGAATCCCGCCTTTAGAAAAAGATCCCGTTCCGTACTTTAGAAATCTAATAGCTTTAGCGGATCAGCATAATTTACCTCAAAGAAGTATGGGAATGAGCCTTGATTACGATAAAGCCATTAAGTGTGGCAGTACACTTATTCGAATAGGGGCAGCTTTGTTTGGACCCCGATAGAAATTAAAAGTCCTTTGCCGCCTCAGGGTCTTCGATAAAATCAGATTAACATGTTGATTTAATTATTTTTTTTCCAAAAAAACTTATAGGCGAAAAGGAATGCATCATCTGTATTCATAAAATTTATTTTTTATCACTTATTGACAATTTAAAAATGAACTCTATCTTAATATACAGAATAGGAAGTGCTATTCATAAACGTTTATTTTTGTGAAGGGTTTGACAGACTTTTTAAGTAGGGAAAAGTCTGGACGGGAGAGGTTTGTCATTTTGCCATTGTCGGTGAGAGGGCTTTCCCCCCGCCCTTTTCGGTGGGCGAGAAATTGGGTGGGGATTATGCTCTAGATTTAAATTTAATAAAATTTCATTAAGTTCCATCGAAAGACTTAGGCGATTAGATGAGTTATCAAGCACTCATTAAATTAGTTGTAATCAAAAAAACTTACACCCTTATTTTTGATGGCTGCCCAAACAAGAAAAAACGAAAACATCTTATGATTGATATACTCAAAATGTTTCAAAAAGCCAGGCAGGCGTTTGAGGAGCAAGGTTGAACCACGAAATAAGTGATTCGCGAGTGTACATGAAATACTCAAGCACAGCAGATTTCGAAAAACAACGAACCCGGAATTTGAAACAAGAATGGTATATACAAAATTTTCTGGAACACAATTTATGAAAACAGTATCAAAGCAAACTCACTCTTTCTTTTTGTTTAAGAAATACAGGAAAAATATGATTCGAAAGCTTTCAGGTTTCTCACTTATAGAAGTTGCGATGGTTCTTTGCATTATTGGAATTTTATCCGGCATTGGCATCCCCGCGCTTAATAATTTTCTGAAATTTCAAAAAATCCGCAAAACCGAAGATCATATGGAGCAAATCTTTCAATCCTTAACCAGCTATGTTTTGGTAAACAAACGTCTTCCTTGTCCTTCTAAACCCGGCGTTTCTGCCTCAGAAAACGGAATTTCAGAATCTAATTGTCTTTTTTCAGAAACATTTATTGGACTTGTTCCCTACCGAACCTTGGGAATCCCTGAAAAAACTGCAAAAGACAGTTATCACAATTGGATAACGTTTGCTGTCAATCCGTCTCTTACCGATTCAGCCATAAAATCTGTGAATGCTTCTTATGATTCAGACTCACCCAACACAGTGTTTTGCGAGGTTGAAAAAGGTCATATAGACCTAAAAGTCACAAACTCTGAAAAACAATCCGTTTTAGATCCAGAATCTTCCAATGACCTAATTGCAGTTCTTCTGATTAGTCACGGAACCAGTGGTGGTGGCAGTTTTAAGTCAAATGGCGATAGGAAAGAAACAACCAGTCCTGATAAAACTATTAATGCAGATGCCACTCCCAATTTTGTTGACCGTAGACTTTCTTTAGCGAAAGAAAATTTTTTTGATGATACAGTGAAATGGATTACCCGGGACAATCTAATGGCACTATATGGAAAACAACCCTGTAAAAGACGCTGAGATAAACGCTAAAAAACAAGAATCGCGCTGCATGATGCAGGCTAAACTTCAAACAATTGACTGGACAGAAGTCAGTATTCAGGTTTTAAAGAATTTAAAAGGATTTCTTCAAGGCTCTTTTAAACAAAAGAAAATTGCAGGCTACTGGCCAATTGCCAATGAAATAGATGTTATTCCTTTTTTAAAAGAGTGGTGTCTTGAAAATGGATCTGTTTGTCTGCCCGTTGTCCAAGAAAAAAATAGCCATCTAAGATTCTACACTTGGACACCAGAGATGGAAATGGAACTTGGCCTTTATCAAATTCCAGTTCCAAAAGAAAGAACGAACCTTGTTGTACCAGATATTATTTTGATTCCGTTGACAGCCTTTGATAAATCTGGCCATCGCCTAGGAAAAGGCGGTGGTTATTACGATCGAACGCTTCAGGAATTAAGATCAATTAAATCTATACAAACAATAGGCCTTGGTGCTGAAGCACAATGTTTACCCTTTATTCCCCATTCCATACACGATCAACCCCTTGACGGTATTGTGACGGAAAAACGTATTATTCCGTACCATTAATCCGGTTTAATTATATTTTTCCGGCGCAGATAAATATAATAAACTTAAATTATTCATCATTTTATTGTATACTCAATAAACACATTTTGTTTATATTAACAATACTACCATAATATCAATCATATATAAAAATGAACAAGTATTTTTTAACTATCTATCTCTTCTTTTGGTCTCTACAGTGTATTTTTTCTATGGACGCCACTGATGACGCCCTCACAACACTAAAAAAGGCGTACTTGAGAGAAAATTCGATTAATAAGCAAATTGCCATTTATCACAAGCTTTATGCAAAGTCAGAAAATTATATTGGTTCCAGAGAGGATTTTTGTTCGAAAAAAATACAGGATTATATAGCTATCGCCAAAGAAGGCTTACATTATCTTAGATATCATTACTTCAACCAACCCGAAATCTTACAATCCTGTATACACTTAGAAAATGAGCTTATAGCAAAGGAAACAGAGGGGCTTACAGCTGTAGAATTCATCCTTTTTAATATGAAGCTTGCCTTAGCTCAAGAGTTTGACCAAGAAGAGTATCCTCTCGAACTCGATGATACAACAAAGATAATCCTTAAAAGTGGAAAATGGAAAACAACTCCATTTTATCAGTTTAAACCATTAACTGATAAATCTTTTGGTTGGGATAATGACTATCATGAAGAAGATTTAATTTATTCGATTATAGATGCATTCAGGGATAATAGTCAGTTCGGAGGCAGCAAGAGAGATTTTGCCTTTAAGCCTTACATTATATATAATCCTTTTGGTGGATTTAAATCATCACGTATCGTAAAGCATCTTTTAGGCACTGACGGGAAACACAGAAATTTGTGCGCTTTACCCATCGGAAATATGGATGTAGAAAATAGCCCACATGGTATTTATGAGAGGAGACCCTTTGATTTCTTGGGGCATGATTTAAGACATGGAATGGTATGTTGGGAGAATCTGTCACATCCCGGAATCCAACATCTTTTATCTTTGCTTGAGCCTATTATTCAAAGAAACATTGAAGACCCTGTTATTGAAACATTTTTATCGCTGATACTTCATGAATTTGTCTATCGCCCCCTTCCTTTTAACACCCAATCTCTTTTGCCAGACAAAGCAGAACCAAACTTGAAACATTATTTAAACATTTTTAAAAATAGCGTCTTAGCAAGGCAAGGAAAATCATTTGATCCTCGAGTGAAGACTAACCCATTTAATAAATTCTTTTTTGAATTCTGCAAAAAGAATCTAGGTCCCGATGTGGATATTGCGTATTCTGCAATATCCTCCCATGAAGATCCAAACCACTATACACAAACCCAAGAAGTCATTTTTCAAGAAAAAGGATCTACCTTTGAATGCAGAGTTCAAAGAACACAAGAATTGTTACCCGCTAATCCCTATTACGAATGGGTCGAAATTTTAGAAATAGAACATATCTCTTCTAAAGAGGACAAGCCTATTGATTGTATTGACAAAATTATAGAACTAAATGGCAAAAAGTTTCTCAGTTTAACCAAAGAAGCATTGGCTTCTAACGAATATGGGATTATAAAAATGTTACTAAAGGGGCTTGAGAGTTCAACAAATATAAACCTGCTTGATCCCTTGGAAATTATTTCCGGAGCCACAATAAATGATTTATTACTTAAATTCCTGGATGCTGTTGCTGAAAAAGTCCGTAACTTAGAGCCTGGGCTATTAGTTTAATAGATATCACTTATAAATCATTGGATATATATAGAAAGCTCAAAAAAACTTCTGGCCTTTTACTGCATTTTTAAATAAGAATACAACCATACAAATAAATCATCTAAAACCTATACCCAATTTTATAGTTTATATATTTTATGAAAATAACCGTACCTATTCAAAAACTTGACCACGCTCGTGATCTAGAGCTTCCCTTTTACGCAACGGAACAAAGTGCAGGGATGGATTTGCATGCTGCCATTTCTGATGATATCATTTTATTACCAGGCAAAAGATGCCTTGTCCCAACAGGAATAGCAATCGCCCTTCCAAAGGGATATGAGGCTCAAATTCGCTCTCGCTCAGGACTTTCTATAAAAAATGGGATCGCCGTTCTGAATGCACCTGGCACAATTGATGCAGATTATCGCGGAGAAATTATTGCCATTATGATTAATTTGGGAGAAGAACCTTTTACAATCACCCGTGGTATGAGAATCGCACAGATGGTTATTGGGGAATTTAGCCAAGTTGATTGGCTTGCATGTGAAAATCTTGACGAAACAGCTCGTGGCTCTCAACGATTTGGATCAACTGGATTGTGAGAATATTACTTTTTGTATTAATATTTTTGACGGCAGCAAGCGCTGATCCTCAGCCTCTTCCAAGGTATGCCTCTCTCAGGGCAAATGCAGTGAACCTTCATGTCGGGCCAGGTAACAATTATCCAATCGATTGGCGCTATATACGTCAAGGAATGCCTGTAGAAATCATTGCTGAATTTGATACATGGCGTCAAATCCGCGATTGGCAAGGTACTCAAGGATGGGTTCATAAAAGCTTACTTTCAGGCAGAAGGACCATATGGGTTCTTCATACCATTAAAAACCTTCGAAAAAGCCCAGATATTAAAGCAGATGTTGTTGCCAAACTAGAACCAGGAGTCATAGCCAAAGCACTTGAATGCCAAAATAATTGGTGTAAAGTCGAAGTTAAATCTCCAACCGGGGGTCGCTTGCGTGGATGGATAAAACGGACTGCTTTCTGGGGTGTGTATCCAAATGAAACTAAATTTTAAATGAACACTCTAGTAGAGCTTTCGAAGGTATCATTTAAAGACACCAAAACTGATAGGCTTGTCTTAAACGATATAACCCTAAATATAAAAAAAGCCGAAATTCTAACAATTATCGGGCCTAATGGTGCCGGTAAAACAACACTTATTAAGCTGATTCTTGGACTTATTAGCCCAACCACAGGGACAATCAAAAAGAATACTCTTCTAAAAATTGGATATATGCCCCAGAAAATCGGCATTAACATATTTCTGCCGTTAAATGTGAATCGTCTCTTACAGCTCTCAAAAAAAGAACATATTGAAGAAAACGTCATTGACGAAGCTTTAGAAAAAGTTCAGATTCTCTCACTTAAACATCAATCCGTTCATAGCCTTTCTGGCGGAGAATGGCAAAGAGTCCTTCTCGCCAGGGCATTACTGCGTGGACCTGATCTTTTGGTTTTGGATGAACCGGCTCAAGGAGTTGATGTCATCGGACAGTCAGAGTTTTATCTTTTGTTATCAAAATTAAGAAACGACCTTAAATGTGGAATTGTTTTAGTCTCTCACGACCTGCACCATGTGATGGCAGCAACCAATCAGGTCATTTGCCTGAATCAACATATATGTTGCTCAGGGGCCCCAGATACCATCATTCATGATCCTGAATATCACTTGATGTTCTCAAAAACCAAAGAGATTCCTCTAACGTTGGGAGTAACCTCCTATACCCACCACCATAATCATCGTCACGACTGTGTAGTGTCTCATGATTGATATTTTCATTCTTCAAAGCCTCTTGGCTGGAATAGGAATTTCTTTCATTACCAGCCCTATTGGATGTTTTTTGGTTTGGCGCAGAATGTCCTTTTTTGGAGACGCCTTATCTCATAGCGCCCTTTTGGGGGTCGCTTTAGGCTTTATTTTCAATATAAATATCCATCTTGGAATTTTGATTATCGGTTTAGCTGTCACTTTTATTTTAACTTTTGTTGATGACAGAGCAGATCTTCCTTCTGATACCTGGCTCAGCATTACCTCATACAGCGCACTTGCATTGGGCGTTGTTTTAATGAACAAAATGCCTTCTATCAGGATTGATCCTGCCAGTTATTTATTTGGGGACATACTCACCTTACAAAACCAAGATTTCTTTTGGATTTTTGGTTGTGCCCTTTTGGTTGGATCCTTTATCTATTGTCAGTGGCAGCCTTTGCTTTTATGCACCCTAGATGAAGGGTTAGCACAGGCCGAAGGGGTTCCCTTAGCTAAAGTAAAACTTGGTTTTATGCTTATTTTAGCCTTAACAGTTGCAGTGAGTTTAAAGTTTATTGGCGTTTTATTGGTTCCAGCACTACTCGTCATTCCGCCAGCAACTGCAAAAGGGTATGCTAAAACGCCTGAACAGATGGTCATTTATGCACTTCTTTTTACTCTGATTGGCATTACAGGGGGGCTATTTTTATCTTTGGCTTTTAACCTTGCAACGGGGGCATCCATTGTTCTTACCTGTTTGACTTTATTTATCTTCAGTCAAGTTTTTAAAAAATAATATGCAACCCAATCTCGAACGCGCTCTACATTATATAAATTCGCATGAAAAGACTTTTTCATCAAAAGAAATTCAAAAGGCCCATGAGGATTTAAGTGCATGTTATCGTTCAAAAGGCAAAACACAAGACATACACAACGAAGCTATGGTCGCTGCCTATGTGTCGGCCAGAATGCCAGCAACGCATGCAGTCATAAACACCTGCCTTCAAAAAATTGCCACAAATTTTGCGCCAACATCCCTTCTTGATTTAGGCGCAGGGCCCGGAACAGTAACGCTTGCAGCTTTGGACTTATGGCCAGAATTAAAAACGGCAACTTTGGTTGAACACCAACCGTCTATGGGCCGTTTTAGTAAAGGACTGTTCGATTCGCTTAACCTTAAGACAACTTTTGAACATCTTCAAAAAGATGTAACAAATTTTTCCCTATCAACTAAATATGACCTTGTTACACTGGGTTATGTACTGGGAGAGTTAAACCAAGATCAGCAATTCAATGTGCTCAAAAAGGCCTTTGACGCAACGAAAGAATTTTTGGTTATCACCATGCCAGGCACACCTCATGATTATAAGACGTTGATGCTTGCTAGGGATTTTTTAATTAGAAAGGGAGGGCACATTATTGCCCCATGTCCGCATAATAATAAGTGTCCTCTAGAGATAACAGAAGATTGGTGTCATTTTTCAGTAAGGCTACATCGCACAAAATCCCATAAACATATAAAACAAGGGGTGCTGAGTTATGAAGATGAAAAGTTTTCCTATTTGATTATAAGTAAAAAAGAAGCTTGCCAAGATTTTGCACGCATCCTTCGAAAACCCATCAAAAGACCAGGACATATTTTATTGGACCTTTGTATTGCCCAGGGCACAAAAAGAGAAATCATTACGAAATCTCAAAAAGATATCTACAAAAATGCCTCAAAAATAATGTGGGGTGATGCGTGGTAACAGGCAGACCTGTGAGCTATGGGAAGGCCAAAAATGGAATTTTTTGAAATCGAAAGCTTGTAGTGTTTTGCGAGATTCTAAATTAGTGTAGGATCGCTCCATGAAACCAATCTTCTCCAAAAGCATGGTCCTCCTCACCATTATCCTGATGGATCTATTGGCAGGGATGGAGTTTGATCTCTTTGTGCCGAGCTTTCCTGAGTTACAAAGTCAGTTTAATCTGTCACCATTTTGGGTTGAAGCCTTGTTATCGGTTAATTTTGCAGGGTATTGTTTAAGCCTATTCTTTGTCGGAAGTTTGGCGGATCGTTATGGTCGCAAACCTATCATATTGCTTGGCCTCATGGTTTTTATCATCGGGAGTCTCCTTTGTTTAGGGGCATCGTTCTACGAGTTTTTGCTGGTGGGTCGCTTTCTCCAAGGCGTGGGCATAAGCGCACCCGCAATCCTCAGTTTTTTAATTATTGCCGATGCATATCCTCTTAAACAACAACGGTTTTTAATGGGGATACTCGATGGGTTGATGAATTTTTCTGTAGGGGCTGCTCCTGTCCTTGGGAGTTATATTGCTCTTTATTTCCATTGGCGAGGGAATTTTATGACGCTTTTAGTGTTAGGGTTGATGACGCTTGTGATGACCCTGCTTTTTATTCCCACTTATAAACTGCCAAAGCATAAGGAAACTCTTTCTCTGCATGGATATGCCCCTATATTTCAATCCAAACCCCTGCTCCTTTTGATTGTGCATATTGTCTTTGGTTTTGTACCCTACTGGGTCTTTGTTGGAATGTCTCCTTTATTGTATATGGAAGATTTAGGCGTAAAGCTTGCGCATTTTGGTTATTATCAAGGGGTGTTAGCTTTTATCTTTGGATTGGGGAGTATAATCTTTGGCCTGATTCTTAGCAGGTACGACCAGAAAAAAACGTTATATATTTCAAGTCAAATTCTTATTGTTGGCTTAATAAGTCTTGTTTGGGTCACTTTTCAGGATAGTTCCAATCCACTGTTAATTACACTCGCCTTTCTTCCTTTTATTATAGCCAGGATTATCCCGAGTATCATACTTCAACCCCTGTGCCTAAACTTTATGCCCCAAGCAAAAGGGCGTGTATCGGCAATTCTTCAGGGAGGACGTCTTATCTTCACAGCGCTTTGTCTTCAGCTCGCTGGTTATTTTTACCAGGGCTCTTTTCAAAATATTGGGATTATTATCATCACCTTTATTCTTCTGACGGTCATGACGTTGTTTTTTGTCATCAACAATCGTGAGCTGATGAATTTCTCCCAGACTTGATAAACTTTCACGAAGTGGAAAGATCAGACACTTTTGAAAATAACTAAAACTGACTTGCTTCATTCAAGATAACATTACTCTCAGGTGACAAAATAATATCCACTGACTTTACCAAATCTGATAACTGGGAAACGCTTGTCGCGCTAACAATGGGCGCTGTAATGCTTTTTCGTTGCATTAACCAGGCAAGTGCAATGGCAGCTGGCGTTGTTTGATAAGTATCAGAAACTTTATCCAAAGCCTCAAGAATTTTAAACCCCCGCTCATTAAGGTATTTGCTCACGTATTCTCCGCGAGCACTCTTTTGAAGATCGGCCTCACAGCGATATTTTCCTGTTAGAAATCCATTCGCAAGAGAAGAATAGCTGATGACTGCAAGATTTTGCTCTAGACACAAAGACTCAAGCTCAGTTTCAAATTCAAAGCGATTGCATAGATTATAATGAGGTTGCAGTGAAACATAAGCCGGATATTGCTTTTCCAAACTAATACCCAGCACTTCCCTTAAACGATTTGCTTTGTAATTAGAAGCCCCAATTGCACGCACTTTTCCTTGCTTTATGAGAATATCATACGCTTCAAGCGTTTCCTCCATTGGCGCATCAATATCATCTTTATGAGATTGGTAAAAATCAACATAATCAGTTTGCAGGCGCTTAAGTGACGCTTCAATAGATTCTAGAATATAGTCGCGTTTTAGCCCCATGGAGCCATCGCCCATTCTCATTCCAACCTTAGTCGTCAAAACTATTTTATCGCGCTTACCAGATTTTTTTAACCAATTCCCAACGATGGTTTCAGACTCACCACCTTTATTCCCTGAAACCCAAGCAGAATAAATATCAGCCGTGTCAATCAGATTAAACCCAAAATCAACAAAAGCATCAAGAATTGAGAATGAAGTTTTTTCATCTATGGTCCAACCAAAAACATTGCCGCCAAGTGCAAGGGGAGCAATCGAAATTCCTGATTTACCAAGAGGACGTTTTTGCATAAAGTTAATTCAATTCTGCTAAAGACTTTTCTACTCTTAAACCACAGTTATCATTATATTAATTTTGATTCAATACAAGACGTCTTGAGAAATGATCTAACGAATGCCTCTCAGCACCGTCATCAAATTGCGATCCATCGAAAGATCTGGTGCTTTTTGAAAAAGCCTAGGCTCAGATTGCTCTGTGGGCGTCAATGACAAAAAAGGCGCTCTCTTAGCAGGATCTTCTTGATAAGTATCCTTATAAGCATCCTTTGCGAACGCGTC
The DNA here is from genome assembly GCA_019749935.1 of Alphaproteobacteria bacterium. GTDB lineage: Bacteria > Pseudomonadota > Alphaproteobacteria > Paracaedibacterales > CAIULA01 > CAIULA01. The sequence goes on along the minus strand of JAIEPD010000010.1, from coordinate 47,156 downwards.
AGTTTTTGGCTTTATAGCTGCTGACTCCCTTAAAATATGCTCAGCTTTTTGTGCTTTTTCAATCAATTGATCCAAACGAATCATGATGCTTTCACTCTGATGAATAAGCTCCTCAAAATCTTTTCTTACAATCTCAGCATCTTGCCCTTTTTCAGAGGCTTCTTTCAGTTTATTAAGTTCTTTCGTAACCTGTGCAATTGAACGTGAAAAGCTATTGGCAAAAGGTGTCGTTCTCGCTCCAAGCTTTTTTATCTCGTGAATACGCTTATTAAGATGCCAACAGAAAATGATTGCCATTATGAAAAAAGACATAATCAGTCCATCTAATATGAGATTTGTCATTTTTCTCTCCATTGATTTTTAGCATTTGAGACGTATTTGCACACAAAAAGTGTCCTCTTCTTAATGAATAAGAAAATCTTTAATAAAAATTTGATTTATTTGCACAGGCTTAGTAATCGCATTAATTTTGTCTAATAGCTCTTTGCGCACCTTTTCGATTCCATATTTTTTGCTTAAATCTCTCGCTGAATAGCCTGCAAGCCTTTTTTGCAGCTTATTCGCAATCAAGTTCATCTTTCGGTTCACTCTCGCTTTTGCGTCTTTAGATGACACTTGTATGGAAAATCTAGCCTTTAAACTAGATTCTTTGTTTCTATCCGTTTTAAGTTTTGTATTAATTTCGGGAGTGTGAAGAAAATCTATGTCGAATGAACTCACGGAACTGTGCTCTTTAGCCAAAGTCTTAGGTGATTTTAAACTCAGAAGATATAAAGAGGCACTTATAACAACGACAATAAAAACAAACGAAGAAAATCCTGTGAGAATAAGCTTTTTTTGAAAAGAAGAACTTTTCTTAGCTATTTCATAAAGGCTTTGCTTTTCCTCTGATATTGTATCTTTCCTTTCGGTCATGATACCTCTGTAAACTTTGTAATTTATCTTCTTCTAGATTGATTATCATTTAATTTTATTAAAATTTTCTTAACTTCTGGAGAAACGTTGTTTATAATCCCCCTATTAAATTAAAAGATCTTTCATCCATGGAAGACACAGTTATAATTTTGATTTAAATAGGAATTCTCGTGACATTGATTCACCATTATGTTATATTTTAATAAAAGTTATACTGTTTTTATCTTTAAATTAGTAAATTTTAAAATTTAATCCTAATAGTTGAAAAGTGGAAAAATTAAAAGTGATTGGAAAACTCGACAGAATTGATTTAAATATCCTAAACGATCTTCAAAATGATGGCAGACTGACCAACGTAGAGCTTGCAAAACGTGCAGGTATCTCTGCTCCTCCCTGTTTGAGGCGCGTTAAGAATCTTGAAGACCAAAATATAATACAAAGCTACCATGCTAATCTAAATACCCAGGCGCTGGGGTTTGGCGTTACAATTTTTGCAGAAGTCGCATTATCCAGTCAAAATGATGCAGATCTTAGAGCATTTGAAGAACAAGTCCAAAAATGGCCTATGGTCCGTGAATGCTACATGGTTACAGGTGGTTCTGACTTTCTTTTAAAAATAGTTGCAAAAGATTTTGATGCGTATCAAAACTTTTTATCTGGTGAACTTTCAACCATGGTCAAAGTTGCCCAAATTAAAACGCGTATGGTTATTAGAACCGCGAAAAAACTCCCTGGCGTTCCTTTGGAGCAAGTCCAAATCTAAAATCTTTTTTTGAATATACAATTCACCCCTATTTTGCTAAATACAAAAATAGGGGTTTTTGATCAGATAAAAGCTAATTATTTACCGTTGTCTTTGCACCAATCGTTTGCTCTTTGCATCTTACTAGAGTCTGTAGCCCGGCCTGCAACACAGGTGCAACGCTTTTCCAAAAATTCATCACTTGGATTACGTTTTGAGGTATCACGTAACCATTTTTTACAATCACCTTTTACATCTGCATGGCTTGCAGTAGCACAAAATGTAACAACCGCAAGAGCCATAAAAATTACTTTCTTTGACATATTTATTTCTCCCAAAAAATTTATCTAACAAAATTATTATGATTTAAAATTATTAATAAATAATTAATATTAAAAATTATGTGATTAATCTTCTAAATTAAATACGATCGGTAATGAAAGTCTGACTTGCTCGCGAGGGGTGGTTTTGTACTTAAATCGCCACTCCTTAACAGCTGAAATCGCAGCCTCTTGAAGGATTGATGAAACGTTTTGCCCTTCGATGACTTTGGCATGGACAACACGGCCCGTTTGATCAACGGTCAATTGAATCATCATTTTTCCAGTCAGTCCATCTGCTCTTGCCCTTTCAGGATAAGCAGGTGGTTGATTGGATGGATGGGGAATTAAATTAGCTGCACCCTCTTCGCCTTGCGCATTCCCTGGATTTGATACTGTCATTGACACACTTTGAGCAGGTTGCGCTGAAGAAGGCATTAATGAAACCGAGGAAGACGTTTTAACGGAAGATCTCGTTTTTTGTAACGTATCTTTTGAAATCAAAGCTGGCTCTTCACCAGAAACTGCTTCCTTTTCGATTGGCGAAAACACCATATTAACTGAAATTATATTTCCTTTTAGCTCACTGACATCATTTGCAAAAAAACTGTTGCCTAATAAAAAGTACGACCCTGCAAAAGCAAGGCTATGAAACAAAAAAGATATCATTAACGCTTTGATCATGTACGAATGCGGATTCCACCGTACATAGCAAGGCCTGGTTGAAGGTAACCAGATGGTTCTTCAAAATGCCTGTTTAATGCATTTTCAATGCGGCCAAAAACATCACAGTTTTTGCTCACATGATAGGTTGTGTAGACTCTCAAAACAGTGACTCCGCCCATATAGACTCTTCCATAAGGGGTGAAACGCGCGATATCCGCTTGCTTGCCATTATAGATTGCCCCCATCCCTATATCCCAATTTTCTCTTACTTGGAAATTTAACTTTGCCGCAAACTTATGTAAAGGTCGGCGTAAGAGCTGCAACCCTGTATTCAGATCTTTTGCTCTTAAATAGGTGTGCTCCAGTCGAAAAGTCACACCATCGACAGGTTTCACAGAAATAAAAGACTCAAGCCCTATGGTTTCTGCTTTATTAATATTAAAATATGAAAACTGTAAAGGTGCAACTTGTTGCCCTGAGATAAGCTCTGAGATCAAATTTCTAAAAAATGTAGTCCCAATTTCAACCTTTTGCGTTAACGGTTGGCGAATTCCAATCTCATATCCGTGACTTTTTTCAGGATGCAAATTTGGATTACCCGATTTTGTATCAAAAAGCTGAGACAAAGACGGAGCTTTTATAGCCGTTCCATAACTTGTATAAATCTCTGTGCTTGTTTCAAAATGACGATACGTTGCAGCCGTTCTATAACTATTCTCACCCCCAAATTGACTATGTCGATGATAACGCCCCCAAACCTCTAACTTAATGCGTTTGTTTGGGTTTAAGATGTTACCTACAAACAGATCTTTTTCATCGATTCTTGCTTGAATTGGTGTCGTTTCATGATCATCAGATTGATAAGATTGTTGTTCTTTTTCGATCCCTAAATGCACATCATAAATATCCGTTATTTTAATTTGATTTTTCCAATCTAACTTAAACGTTTGTCCTTGATCAGTGCGTTTTGGCAAAAAGGGTGTTATATCATTCCCAGATCTTCGTTCTTGTTCTACGTATCCTACACCAAAAACTGGTTTCCATTTTGGATTTACCTCACCCTCCAATTGAGCACGATGAAGCCATTGAGCTCCTATATCTTGAGCTGATGGATTACTAAGAGTTTCATTCACATAACGTGAATAATTATGTTGGTAACGATTCCATAAACTAAGATGCCAATCTGGATTTAATTGTGCCCCTAATCTTGATGAAAATGCATTACGTTCATAGGGTTCTGGATTCCACTGTCTTGATAGTGTACGACGGGCAACAGGCGTTGAAGGCGTTCCATCCGTTGCAAAATGACCGACATTAACGTTAAAGTCTACAGCATTTATTTGTCCTTGAGTTCCCAAACTTTCTTGAAAAGTTTCAAAAGATCCAGCTTCTGCACTCGCTCTAAAACTTGGCTTTCCTTTTCCTTTCGCTGTTTTAACACTAACAACACCAGCCATAGCATCCCCGCCATATTGAGCAGCATAAGGGCCTTTTGCGATTTCAATTGTTTCAATTCCCTCAACACCCAAATGTCCAAAATCAAAAAGCCCATTAGGCGTACTAGGATCATTTCCTCGCATTCCATCAATCAGGACCAGAGTTTCTCCTGGATCTCCGCCTCTTATAAACATTGAGGCTGTTCTTCCTGGACCTCCTTGCTGCACTGCGTGTATGCCTGGCAGATCTTTAAGAGCCTCCAGAGCTGTTTCATGTTGATTTGTTTGTAATACTTTATCTGTAATTGTGTTGATCGAAAGTGGCTCTGATGTTTCACGTTTTGCCTTAACCAAAAGAGTCGGCAGCACTGGTCCCTGCTCAGCACCTTCACTTTCACAACAAGCAATTAATAGAAAAAGGACAAAAAGAAGCATACTATATTTTGTTATTTTTTAAATATCAGGCACAATATATTGAATTATTGAGCTTCTTGCAAGATTAAATTGCTCATTTACAAAGCAACTCTCCTTCCAAAGAAAGATTGCCTTAGGTTTGAAAACTCAGTATCAATAAATTAACTCAATTTTTAAAATATTATGGACAAAGCATTGCGCATTTTAAGATTTATAGTTTTTCTTGTCATTTTCTCCCAGCTCTATTCACCTCAGGCACAAACACAGCCCTCCTATTCTCACGGATTTTCAACCTTTGGTGACTTAAAATACTCAACCACATTCACCCATTTTGATTATGTGAATCCAAATGCACCAAAAGGTGGAGAAATCAAAATCGCTGGCCTTGGAACTTTTGACAATTTAAATCCTTTTATTATAAAAGGCGCCCCGGCTCAAGGGATATCCCAGTGCTATGCAACCCTTCTTGAGCAATCTTATGATGAACCTGCAACTCATTACGGTTATGTGGCTGAAGCTATAAGTGTAGCGCCTGATCTTTCATGGGTTATTTTTAAATTGAACCCAAAGGCCTGTTTTAGTAATGGCCAACTTATTACAGCGGATGACATTGTTTTCAGCTTTAATATTTTACGTGAAAAAGGCCAGCCTCTTTTTAGAACCTATTACAAAGCCATCACAAAGGTCGAGAAACTATCAGAGCATGAAGTGAAGTTTCACTGCCCAGGCAATAATAGTCGCGAAATTCCAGCAATCCTAGGGCAGTTACCAGCACTCTCTAAGACCTATTATGAAACACATCACTTTGAAGAAACAACATTAACCCCTCCCCCTAGCAGCGGCTCTTATGAAATAGAGTCCTTGGATGCTGGTCGTTCTATTACTTATAAACGTGTTAAGAATTGGTGGGGTGAAAACGTCCCAAGCCAAAAGGGCCGCCATAATTTTGATACCATCAAGGTGGATTACTATCGGGACGCGAATGCAATGTTCGAAGCCTTCAAAAACGGCCAGGTTGATATTCGTTATGAAAACAGTTCTAAGCTATGGTCCACAGCATATAAATTTCCTGCTGTTGAACAGGGTTTTGTAAAAAAGGAAAGAATTAAACACAGCCTTTGCATTCCCGGAAGTTATGGTCTGTATTTCAACACGCGCCGAGAAATTTTTAACAACCGCAAAATACGTCAAGCTCTAACAGAAATGTTCGACTTTAATTGGGCAAATAAAAATCTCTTTTACAATACATATCAAAGAATCAAAAGCTATTTCCCGAATACGCCTTTTGAAGCAAATGGAATTCCAGAAGGTGAAGAAAAATCCTTGCTTGAACCCTATAAAGGTCAAATCCCAGGCGAAGTCTTTGAAGCTACCTTTACGCTCCCTGAACATAATAATGAGCAAGACATTAGAAAATCGTCAGATAAAGCTTTAAAATTATTAAAAGAGGCTGGCTTTGAAATTAAGAATCAAAAGCTTGTGAATGTTACGTCGGGAAAACCATTTACGTTTGAAGCCATTATCTATGATCCATCTTATGAAAAGATTTTTCTTCATTTCCAAGGTTACTTAAAACTAATTGGAATAGATATGAAGATTCGTCTTCTTGATGTTTCAACCTATCAAGAACGTGTTGATCAATATGATTACGACATAATTTTAGGTGTCAATCCTCAAAGTCCGACCCCTGGAAATGAGCAGAGAGACATGTGGAGTAGTCAATCTGCCAATGTGAAAGGTTCCCGAAATTTTGCTGGCATTCATGAAAAAGCAATTGATGAAGTCATTGAAAAACTTATTGAATCAAAAGACTATCAAACCCTTATCACAACGACAAAAACTCTCGATCGTTTGTTATTATGGGGTTACTATATGATTCCAGCCTGGATAACAGATAATATTCCGATTGCATTTTGGGATCGATTTAGCCACTCAGATATTAGCCCTCCTTATAATCCATTTACTTTTGATGCCTGGTGGATTGACACTGAAAAAGAAAAGCGCCTGCCATCGCATTTACAAAGAAATAAAAGCGAAGAAAAATCACAGCCTGTTCAAGTAACGGAAACAAAACCTGAGTGTGGGGGTATTTTCTGTAAATTATGGGCTTGTATTAAAGGATTCTTTGTTGGGTAAGTACATTAAAAAGTTCTAGGAGAAATCAAAGCTCATTGTCATCCCAGAATGACAATAGTTGAATCTCACAATAAAACACTGATGCGTGACAAAAATTCATTTTTCCGCTACAGTTTATTCATTAAGATTTTGTTAATTGTTGCTTAATGACTAGTTACATTTTACGCCGTTTGCTTTTGATGATTCCAACATTGTTTGGAATCATGCTAATAAACTTTATTATCATCCAAGCAGCGCCTGGCGGTCCTATTCAACAGATCGTTGCAAAACTTCGCGGGCAGTCCTCTGATCTTGACAGCAGACTCGGTGGGGCTGGGCAAGATATCGGCACACAAAGTATTCATGGCGACAGCTTTCAAGAACATACCTATAGAGGCGCCCAAGGGATAGACCCAGCGCTTATCAAAGAATTAGAGATACAATTCGGTTTTGATAAACCAGCTCATGAACGGTTTTTCAAAATGATTGGAAATTATCTAACCTTTGATTTTGGAAAAAGCTATTTTCGCGATCAAAGCGTTGTCTCACTTGTCACTTCAAAACTGCCTGTCTCTGTTTCTCTTGGTCTTTGGACCACTTTGCTTGTCTATTTAATCTCCATTCCAATTGGAATTAAAAAAGCAGTCCATGACGGCTCTGCCTTTGATATTTGGACAAGCGGCGTTGTCATCATTGCCTATGCAATTCCTAGTTTTCTTTTTGCACTTTTTTTAATCATTGTTTTTGCAGGTGGCAGCTTTTGGAATGTTTTTCCTTTAAGGGGCCTGACATCTGATAACTGGCACTCGTTAAATTTGTTTGGAAAATGTCTGGATTATTTTTGGCATCTTGCCCTGCCCATTACGGCAATGGTGATTGGCGGCTTTGCTAAATTGACTTTATTAACTAAAAATTCCTTTCTTGATGAAATCCATAAACAATATGTAACAACCGCCCGCGCGAAAGGCCTTGCCGAAAGACGTATTTTATATGGGCATATTTTTAGAAACGCCATGTTGATTGTCATTGCAGGCTTCCCGATGGCTTTTATCCATATTTTGTTCACCTCATCGCTTTTAATTGAAGTCTTGTTTTCTCTCGATGGCCTTGGACTTTTGGGATTTGAATCTGCCATGAGCCGTGATTACCCTGTTATGTTTGGCACCCTTTATATGTTCACTCTTTTAGGAATGGCGCTTCATTTGATCGGAGATATGATGTACATGATTGTCGATCGTCGTATCGATCTTAGTGCAAGCCGGGGGTAGAAAATGAAATTATCCCCCATTACCCTAAGACGTCTTCAGCAATTTAAAGCTAACAAGCGCGGCTATTGGGCTTTTTGGTTATTTATTGGACTTTTTGTAGTTACCCTTTTTGCTGAACTGATCGCAAATGATCAACCTATTTTAGTTTCCTATAAAGGGGATTACTATTGTCCCCTTGTGAAAAGCTATTCTGAAACAACCTTTGGTGGAACTTTTGAAACCGCAGCTAATTATCGTGATCCGACAGTAAGAAACCTTATTGAAAAGGATGGCTGGCTTCTTTTTCCACCAATTCCCTTTGGCATTCAAACCGTCAATTATAATTTGCCCGTTCCAGCCCCTGCCCCTCCTTCATCTGATAATTGGCTTGGCACAGATGATCAAGGCAGAGACGTTTTAGCACGTTCAATCTATGGTTTCAGAGTCTCCATTTTATTTGGCATCACACTAACTTTTTTCTCAGCGATCATTGGTATCATAGCCGGCGCTATTCAAGGATACTTTGGCGGAAAAACTGACCTTATCTTTCAGCGTTTTATCGAAATTTGGAATGGTCTTCCGATTCTCTATCTTCTTATTATCCTCTCCAGCATGATTGAGCCTAATTTTTGGTGGCTGCTTGGAATTATGCTGCTTTTTAGCTGGATGATGCTGGTTGGTGTCGTCCGTGCTGAGTTCTTTAGGGCAAGAACGCTTGAATATGTAAGGGCAGCCGAAGCGCTTGGCGTACCAACATTTAGAATTATCTTAAGGCATATGTTACCGAATGCCATGATTGCAACCATTACGTATATTCCCTTTATTTTAAATGGCTCGATTACGACCTTAACATCGCTTGATTTCTTAGGTTTTGGCTTGCCGCCTGGCTCTGCATCTTTGGGTGAGTTATTAACTCAAGGCAAAAACAATATCCATGCGCCTTGGCTTGGGTTAACAGGATTTTTCTCAATTGCTTTTATTTTAAGCCTCTTAATTTTCATTGGTGAAGCCGTCCGAGATGCCTTTGATCCACGTCAAAATAAATTCTTAAGGTAGAAATTTTCTCATGGATGAAATAACTTCTCTTAAAAACAATCTTACCATTGCCTATCAAGCCCTAGCATCCATGAAGCTTGATAATATGACGTATACACATCTTTCAGCGCGCCTTCCCGGAAAAGATAGCTTTTATATCTATCCTTTTGGTTTTCTTTATTCAGAAGTCACACCTTCATCCCTTTTACACGTTTCCCTCTCTGGTGATGTCTTAGAAGGAAAAAAAGAAGAATACAATCCCACTGGATATGCGCTTCACAGCGCCATTTATAAAAGTCGCCCTGACATTAATGCCATTTTCCATCTTCATACAACAGCAGGCGTCTCAGTATCTGCCATGGAATGTGGGCTTTTACCAATTAGCCAGTTTGCCCTACATTTTTATAATCGCGTTTCTTATCAAGGTTACGATTCCCTTGTCCTGGACCCAGATAAGCAAGAAGAAATATTAAAATCAATTATGGGAAAAGATAATAAAACGATCATCCTTCGAAATCATGGGACAGTGACTTGTGGTTCTAACATCCAAGAAGCTTTCTTTTTTACACATCATTTAGAGGAAGCCTGCAAAGTTCAATGCCTTGCCTTAAATAGCCGTGAGAAACTGATTATGCCAAATCCTGTTGTTTGCGAAAAATCGTGTCAGCAATTGTTATCTTTTGAAAAATCGCTTGGAGAAAGAGATTGGAAAGCTATCTCTAGGCAATTTTCCATAAAAGACAAGAACTCTATTCCCTACCCTTTTAAACTTAAAGCTATATAATTCGATGACCTTACTCAAAGTTAATAATCTTGGCGTTGCTTTTCACCAAAACAATCAAAGCGATCATATCGCCGTTAAAGGCGTTTCTTTTGACCTTGATCAGGGGCAAACTTTGGCTCTTGTTGGGGAAAGTGGCTCTGGAAAATCTGTAAGCGCTTTGTCTATTTTGGGCCTTTTGCCTTATCCGCAAGCCAGCCATCCGACAGGTTCCATTTTATTTCAAGGTCAAGAGCTTTTGAATCAATCAGAAGATATCTTACAAAAAGTTCGTGGCCGCGAAATTGGTATGATTTTTCAAGAACCAATGACAGCCCTCAATCCGCTTCATACCATTGAAAAACAAATTGCAGAGCCCTTAGAGATTCATAAGAAACTAACACGATCGCAAGCTTATTCAGAGGTTGTTGATCTTTTGAAACTTGTTGGATTTGAAGACGGCGTTGATCGTTTGAAAGCTTTTCCTCATCAATTGTCAGGCGGACAACGTCAACGCGTGATGATTGCAATGGCTTTGGCGTGCGAGCCGAAACTCCTTATTGCAGATGAACCAACAACCGCCCTGGATGTCACCATTCAAGCCAGCATTTTAGAGCTGATTCAATCATTGCAAAAGCGTTTTAAAATGGCATTGCTATTGATCAGCCATGATTTGGGCATGGTTGCTAAAATGTCAGAACAAATTGCTGTAATGCGTTATGGTGAAATTATTGAGGCTGGAAAGACTCTTGATGTCTTAAAAAACCCACAGCATCCTTATACGCAGCATTTGATTACATCAGAACCCTCTGGTGCACCAGCTCCGCTTCCTTTACATCCTGAAATTATTTTAAGCTCGAAAGATTTATGCGTTACATTTGAGAAACCTAAACCTTTGTTTTCAAGGAAACAGGAAAAGGTAATCAAGGCCGTTGATCATGTTAGCCTTAATCTGAACATAGGAGAAACTTTAGGAATTGTTGGTGAAAGCGGCTCTGGAAAAAGCACCCTTGCCTATACTCTTTTAAAATTACAAGCCAATCAGGGTGGAAAAATTGTTTTTGATGGAATCGATCTTAATACTTTAAAATCCAGAGAGCTAAGACCAATCAGACGGTCCATGCAGATTATTTTTCAAGACCCTTTTGGATCTTTAAATCCGCGCCTTTCTATTGGACAAATTGTGGCAGAAGGTTTGGTTGTCCATAATAAAGAGCTTACCCCCAAACAAATAGAAGAAGCTGTTTCCCATCGATTAGAAGAGGTTGGAATTGACCCCAGATTCAAAAACCGTTACCCACATGAATTTTCAGGAGGACAACGCCAGAGGATCGCTATAGCTAGAGCTCTTATTCTGCAGCCAAGACTTTTAATATTAGATGAGCCAACATCTGCTCTCGATCGTTCAATTCAAGCAGAAGTCATTGATTTACTGAGAAGTTTACAAACGAAACATCATTTGAGTTATTTATTTATCAGCCATGACCTGAAAGTTGTAAGGGCCATGAGTCATCGTATTATTGTTATGAAAAATGGTCAAATTGTAGAAGAAGGTTCTGTAGATAAAATTTTTAATAATCCAGAAACCCCTTATACCAAAACCTTAATCAAAGCAGCCTTTGATATTTTACCGAGTTAATCAGCTTCTTCTTTTTCACCCATAAAATCATCACTTAAAGAAGGGGAAGAAAGTGCAAAAGGGGAAATTGGTTCATTAGTTCGATAATCTTGATTGTCAGTATTGTCATTTTTTTCTTGGAATTTTCTTTGAATAGCTTGACCAAGAAAAAACAAACCACTATCTGAGAATCCAGCTTCCATACTATAAGCTTCCGTTATGCTAAAACCTGCCAAAACACTAGCTGCTATAAGAATTTTTCCAAACCTTTTTTCCGCCATCTTCTGCTCCCTCTCTTTGTATTAAGAAATAGATTAAGCAGTAATTCTTAATAGAAAGTTAAAAGGATTAGGGAGTTTCAAAAGAGAAAAATGTGAGTTTCTAGATAGAAGAGAGCACTGCGTTTGAATGAACAAAAGATTCCTCCTTAAGACACACATACTATCGTAACAGAGCAACCAATAACAAAAGGCGCCCCATTTAACGACGTCCTTCTTCTCGCAGTTCGTTAATTGATAGGCCATTTAAAGCATTACGTTCGCGAGCAATTAACAAACTTTCGATTACACTGAGTGAATCAACATCAGAATTATACATGGTAATCATTCGATCTTTTTTGCCTTACCATCCGGCAAGATGGTTCAAAAAACTTATCATTTTTAATAATATATTAATATTGTATATCTATATTTAAGTGTGGAGGTAAGTTTAGACCCGGATTGCGCCGGGTCCGAAACTGGTTGCTAAAACCGCCTTTGTTCATATATTGACAAAGGTTTATCGTGTTTTAACTTTAGATACGCGCGTGTCTATAGTATAGACTACTTTTTTGTGGGATGGAACCTATATCTAAGATTGGAACTTTGTAAACCTTTTAAAGGCGATAAAAAGGGAAGAGGTAAGGTTTTGTTGTGGAGGCGGTTGGGTTGGGCGGCCGTTTTGGGGTTTCGAGGTGGGCCCCGCAAAGGCCAAACTATACTCACCGCACCCTCATATAAAGCCAATAACTGCATCCTTTTCATCCGCCAACGGGGATCATTTAAAAAAACATTGCCTAGTGAGAAATTCTTTTTTATCTAACCAACTTGATAAACGTAAAAGGTAAACAAATTCTTAAAAATTCGGAAAATAAAAAAAATATTATGTTAGGTATTTTAATAAAATTTTGCTAGCATTTTATCTAAGAGTGTAGAAATAGGTAGTAAAGTCATGCGTGTATTATTAATTGAAGACGATTCCGCCACAGCAAAAGGTCTTGAATCCACGTTAAAAAACGAAGGATTTGTCTGTGATACAACAGACCTTGGGGAAGATGGTCTTGAGATTGGCAAATTGTACGAATATGATCTCATTATTCTTGATCTAATGCTGCCTGACATTGATGGCTTTGAGGTTCTTCGCCGTTTGCGTGCTGCTAACATTAAAACACCAATTTTGGTTCTATCAGGCCTTAGTGAAACAGATGACAAAGTCAAAGGTCTAGGCTTTGGCGCCGATGACTATTTGACAAAACCTTTTAGCAAAGTTGAATTATTAGCGAGAGCACATGCCATTGTGCGCCGTTCACGTGGTCATTCTGATTCTATGATTCGCATTGGCCGTTTAATGGTAAACTTACAAAAACGAATTGCAAGTGTTGATAATGAAACCTTGAATTTAACAGGCAAAGAATATGCAATTTTAGAGCTTTTATCTTTAAGAAAAGGCACAACCTTAACAAAGGAAATGTTCTTAAACCATCTTTATGGTGGCATGGATGAACCTGAACTAAAAATCATTGATGTATTCATTTGCAAACTTCGCCGCAAAATCGCCGAAGCTTTAGGTGAAGATAACTATATCGAAACTGTCTGGGGCCGCGGGTATGTATTGCGCGATCCAAACGAAGACGCAGCTTCTGCAAAAGGAACCCCTGCAGGGCAAAGTGAATTTGCTGTTTTGGCGAATCCTCTTCCAGAAGGGCAAAGACAAATTAGCCTAGAAGCTGTATAAGAATCTGTATTCATAAACAAAGCTGAATCTGATAAGTTTAATCAGTTTCAATTAATAATAGGATTCAGCTATGCTTCATGTTTTGCCTCCTCTCCCCTATCCGATGGATGCTCTTGAGCCTTCAATTTCTGCAAACACGCTCTCTTTTCACCATGGAAAGCATCATCAGACGTATGTCACCAATCTTAATAATTTGATAAAAGATACAGATCTTGAATCACTTTCCTTAGAAGAAATTATAAAAAAGACAGCTAAAAATCCAGACCAGGTCGGTATTTTCAATAATGCCGCACAAGTTTGGAACCATACATTTTTCTGGAATTGCATGCAGGCAGAAGGCGGCGGCAAGCCAACAGGACGTCTTTTGGATATGATCACAGAATCCTTTAATTCTTATGAAGAATTTTATAATGCGTTCAAGCAAGCCGCACTGACACAATTTGGGAGTGGTTGGGCCTGGCTTGTACTTGATCAAGGAAAATTAAAAATCACTAAAACAGGCAATGCTGATCTGCCCATGGCGCACGGAATGACAGCCCTTTTGACATGTGATGTTTGGGAACATGCTTATTACTTAGATTACCAGAACCGCCGCGCTGACTTTGTTGATGCCTTTTTAACCAAGTTAGTAAATTGGTCATTTGTTGAGAAAAACCTTAACGTATAAAAAAAGGAGTAGAGATGATAGGACCGTTAGTCATCTCTCCCCTTCTGGGTGCTATCTTAGGAAGCTTTACCATTTCCCTCACAGAACACCCCCTATCTTCGCTTTGGCGCTTTTCTGTTTGTGATCATTGCCATCATCCTCTTAAAGTCAAACAGCTTATCCCCATATTCTCCTCATTTCTCAAAACCGCATGTCGGTGCGGTCATCGCCCTTCATTAAAATATGGGACCCTTGAGGCATTCTTAGCTTTCGTTTTTCTCATCAACACCTTAGCCTTTGGGATCACACCTTTTGGAATTCTGATCAATGCTTTTTCGCTTGTCAGCTTTTACATCAGTTTGGTTGACTGGAAAACGCTGCACGTAACTCTTTCAAGCTTATGCCTTTTAGCAATTCTGAGCGGGTTAGGGTCGCACCTTAAGGGGCAAATTCCGATACCTACTTTCATTATGTTAGGAGGAACAATCCTTTTTTATTTTGCATGGAAATGCATCAAAACCACGAAACCTATGGGAACAGCGGACATCTTTCTGTTTTCTCTTTCAGGGTTTTGGCTGCCTCCTGATTTCATTCCGCTTTTTCTTTTTTTGACAGGTCTTGGGGGAATCATCAGTTTTCAGTTTTATCGCAGAAAAGATAGAAAATTTCCTTTTTCACCCGCCATCCTTTTGTCATTATGGTTTACAATCTTTATGTCCTCTATAAAATTTTAAAGAGATACTATTGAATGAATGAAAAAACTCCCTTTGAAAAATCATCATCTGATTCTGTGTACTCCCTTAGAAATGTTTCTCTTTTTGAAACGATTTATGGGAAAAACTTAATTTCAATCGGTGGCTTTGACTCTGTTGAATATATGTTTTCTGATCTTGAAACAAAAAATCTGAATGCTTTAGACATAGGATTTGGCTTAGGTGGTATAGCATTTTATTTAGCTAAAAATCATCAGATGAAAATATCTGGAGTCGAAGTTCATCCGTGGATGGTGAAATATGCGTACGAAAATGCCCCAAAGGACATAGCTCCTCAATTAAGTTTTGCCGTTTATGATGACCAAGGGCAAATCCCTTATCATGCCGAATCATTTGATATGGTGTACAGCAAAGGCGTATTAAACCACGTTCGCGATAAGGCATCATTGTTTCAACAAGTTAATACGGTATTAAAACCAGCAGGTTTATTTGTTATCACCGACTGGATTTTTCCCCAATCTGCACCCAATAACGCAGGCCCCCTCGTGCATGAAACTCAAGAATCTTACCGACAAGTCCTACAAAATGCAGGATTTCATGAAATTAGCTTCCGTAATGATAGCAAAATGTTTCTTGGCTATGTCCAGGACCTCTTAAAAAATCTTGAAAAATGCAAAATGACAATCACACAAGAATATGGCGAAGACCTTTTTTCGGGAATATGGAATCAGCATCAAGACCTTATCAAAGATATTCAAAATGACCGCAAATTTTCTATGAGAATCCTTGCAAAAAAGTCAGCACACTGAATGATTATGGTTTGTAGAAGATGCGTCTGTTATAAACAGTTTATCAATCATTTTTGAAAAGTTTGTTTATGAACACCTTAGCTAACTTGAAATCTGTTACATTATCAAGTAAAGAATACCCTCTTCGCATCTCTGGAAACGGACCTCTTCCGTGTATCGTTACAGGTTGGGGATCATTAACAGAAAATACTATTTCTCCGCGCTTTAAAGAAATGTTTACTGTTTATTCAACCAATCTTTATTGGGACAAAAGAGATGCTTTATCAAATCCTCAATCTTTAACAATAGAAAAGGTTTGCTGCGACATTCAATCTATTGCTGATCAATTACAGTTAGATAAGTATGTAATTTTTGGTCATTCCTGTTATGGACTTGTCGCTTTAGAAACAGCAAAATTAGACCCAAGAATAAAAGGCGTCATTATGGTTGGAACCCCAACAGCGTGGAATCCTGCCCACAACCAAAAGGCTCAACAATACTTTAAAGAAACAGCAGATGAAGGACGCAAGGAAAACGACAGGCAAAGGCGAGCCCATTTTCAAAAAATTAAAAAACCAGATGAGCATTTACTAACAATTGACGGATATATCAGTGAAACCGCATGCTACTGGGCGGATTATAATATAGATGACAATGTCATTCGAAAAACATGGGAAGGCATAAATCCTGATGAAAAAATTGTCGGACATTTCTTTGATAACGTCCTTCCTAATTTTTCAATTGAAAATAATGTTGAAAAAATTCAGTGCCCTGTGTTCCTAGCAGGCGGCCTTTTTGATTTTGACTGCATTCCTCTTATTCTTTGGAAATCTGAAAAAATAGCAAAAGATTTAAGGGGTAAGTTAACCCTTTTAGAATGCCTTAAAAGCGGGCATTGGCCTCACTTAGAGGAACCAGATTTCTTTGATAATGGACTAGAACAATGGCTGAAGAAGGTTAAATTCTAAATCTTCTTTCTTGGCCTGGGACCAATCATAAGCGCCTCTCCCCGTACAGTAACGGTTAAAGATGAATTTATAACCTCATTGCAGGCACTCTCCATAACGCCCATTTCTAATCTCATATTATCTAAAGGCCATGCTAACTCCTTGCAATCAGCGTATGCGACGGGAAAACCAAACAACCCAAATTTCCCACCAACTGCGGATGGAACTGTTATTGTTTCATCTTTTAAGAACCGAATTGTCTCTTCAGCATTTAAAAGACTCAACGTCAAATTGGGATATTTTTCTTTATTATATTTTTTAAGAAAGAAAAGATTCGTAACTGTGTGATCGCTGCGCTCTCCGCCAAGAGCACAAACAATCTGAATGTCTATCTTTTCATTTGTATCTGCCCTTTTGCTCAAACAAAAGAGAATCCCTTTTTCAAGGTCTGTATAATTTTGAGATTTTGCTCTAACGAAGGTTACATCTCTTTTCCCACGATTCTGCTCAGCCCTGTAAGGCTCAAATGTAAGAATTGAATCATCGGCCACCTGAATCGTTTTAAAATATTCCAAAGCACCTTTAGCGTCAAATATCAGTATGCCTTTTTTAGAAAGTTCTTCAATAGAATCAAAGTCACCCAATATATAGTCAACTGGCAATTCAAATTTATAAAGGTCAGCGGCAGCCCCATCGAGTGCAATCACTACTCGGCCCTCAGAGCATTCTTTAGTAAGCTTATAATCAAAAGGACCATGAGCAACTAATAAAAATCTCTGCTCAGAGATCGCCGGAGCTGAGCAAAATATCAAAAAAAGACAAACGAATGCTTGATAAAATTTTTTCATACTTTTTGTACATCTGGACAAAATTTATTTTGTATATGTGTATATCAGCAAAACTTAAAACACGCCAACATAAAATTTATTAAAAAATAACAAAAGGTCGTTTTTTAAATTGATTCAGGTTAGAATACACTATATCTACGATGTTCCTGGAGACTTTTATGCCCTTTTTAAAAGAAAACAATGAAAATGCGACAATGGGGTTTAGCAAACATATTAAAGGGCTTAAATCCAGGTTATCACAGGCTATGCCTAACCATGCTATTTTACCATCTGCTGTTTTAATTTTTGATACATTGATGGCCTTTTTATCACTGTTTATTGCTTTGTATTTGCGAATTGGTGATGAATTTTTGGAATATACGCCAGAATTTATCTTAAAAAATATGTTGGTTTTCTCCCTTTTAAGCGCAAGTATTTTCTTTTGGATGCAAACACACAGGGCAATTTGGAGATATGTTTCTTTAGAGGACATGATCCCTCTGGCCCTAGCAACCGTTTTAACGACAATTCTTTTCTACCCTTTGATGCTTTTAATGGCACAACAGGAAGCCTTGCCAAGGTCAGTCCCTATTATTAATGCCCTGGTATTAATAATGCTTTTAGGCCTGCCCAGATTTATTTACCGCAGCATTCATGATCAACACCTTCTGCAAAAACGCCGAGCCAATGCCGAGGCTTTGATTCCTGTTTTACTGATTGGCAATGGTGATTCAACTGAGCTTTTCATTCGTGAAGTCTTACATAGCCCAAGTCTTCCCTATAATCCTTTAGCGCTTATCACTTTTGAAAAAGACGAAGTTGGAAGGCACATTCATGGCGTTCCCATTCTTGGAACAATTGACGAACTGAATGAAATTATTGAATCTCTGGATGAGGGAAAACACCCTCCTAAACAAATTATTATTACAGAAAGTAATCTTTTAAAGACGCAAAAACAACTGGTTTCAAAAGCAGCGATTGCCCATGGGTTAACTGTTATGCATATGTTGCAGCACTTTTCCATGGATGTTGTTGATGAAGAATTTGAGGAGATTCAGGCAGAATTAGATCTGCGATAAAGAATCATTGAGAGAAATTATTACCCTCACCCAGAAATAAGGTGAGGGTAATTTATTTAGCTTATCAAAATTGTATTAAGGACTAATTCTCTTCCCTTCAGAAATTCAAGAGAAGTTAACGTTTCATCTACCTTATCTACAGAAACTTCTGCATCCACTCCAGCACGTGCCCCTAAGGTAATATGAGGAACGAAGGTTTCGGGACAAGTGAATTCATTTAATTTATATCTTCCATCTAAATACCTTGAAAGCTCTTCATTCAGCCGTTTATTGATATTTTGAAAAGACTTTGCATCCTCCGGCACAACAACTACATGAGATGTGCTACCAGGAGCAAATAAGATACCTGATGCGGCAGTCACTTCTTCGGAAGAGAAAAACACTCCCTTAATCAACCCTACCTCAGATACTTTAAAGGTCAGACCCTCTTCTACAGCGCTCGATAAAAACCCATTAAAATGGCTTTTAAAGGCTGCTTTATCAAGGCCACTTACATTTTCAACAAACCCAACAGTGACATGGTAATCATCACCATCCCATAAAGCTCTTTTAAAGTGCGGCTTGCCCAATTCATCATAAAAAGCATCGCCTACATCTTTAGAAACCATTACCATCAAAGCAAAACTTTCTGATTTTAACTCTTCTGGATCTGACGCACTAACCGCACATATTCCTAAGCACAATACATACAAAAAGGGGATTATTTTTTTAATCATTCTTTCCTCACAATTATTAGTTAATTTTTATAAGAAGAAAATACTAAATACCTACTCGTCCTATTATATGTATTTTTTACGGAGATAAATTATAGGCTTTTAAGCTCCAGTGCCCGTTGATAAACTTTTTTCTTTGGCAATCCTAATATTTTCGCCACCATCTCACTCGCGTCTTTGACTGACATTTCAGAAAGCGCTTTTTTTAAAAGATCATCAATCTTGTCTTCGCTTGCCTCGGTAGATGCCGGTGGACTTAAACAAAGTACAATCTCACCGCGTGCAGGATGTTTTGTAAAATGATCAATCATTTCTAAAAAGGAACCTGTTTGCGTTTCTTCAAACATTTTAGTTATTTCACGCACCACTGCCACATTACGGTTTAAAAATATCGAACCCATTTTTTCCAAGGTTTTCACAAGACGAGGAGCTGATTCAAAAAACACCAATGTTGAATGATAGGATGCAAATTCCTCAAATTTTCCAGGTTCTGCAAACCCACAAAAAGTAAACTTATCACTTGGCATGCCTGATAAAACAATCCCCGCTAAAACGGATGAGGCCCCAGGAATAACGGTCATATAAACCTCATTTTCGCGGCACATTTTAACAAGCTTATAACCAGGGTCTGAAATAAGCGGCATCCCAGCATCCGTGATAAATGCCATTTTCTCTCCTGCTTGCAGTTTTTCTAAAACCTTAGGTCTCATCAGTTCAGCGTTGTGATCATGATAAACCATCAAAGGCTTTTCGATATTATAAGCTGACAACAGCTTCCGACTCACACGACTGTCTTCGCAAATAATGGTATCGCATTCCTTTAAAACATCAAGGGCCCTTAAGGTTATATCCTCTAAATTCCCAATAGGCGTTGCAACAAGATATAAACCGGATTTAAGAATCATAATTTTAGATCTGCTAACGAATTTTTAATGATCACAGAGTATCGTTTTTTATAGAGACTGTTGAGTAAAAAAGTAATTTCTTGTGATTTCGCCGCAATTAAACCCCAACATACCCAAAGCGTTTCAAAAAGCCGGGCAGGCGTTTGAGGGGCAAGGAACGGAGTGTATATGAAATACATGAGTACCGCAGATCCCGAAAAACAACGAACCCGGAATTTAAAACACGAGGGGTATAAACGGTTGAAAGATATCCTTATCGAGCAAGGATTAATTACGTTTGATCAACTCCAAGCAGCCGAAGAAGAAAAACGTCGTCGCCCCAGATTACTTGGGGAGATTCTGGTTGACCTTAAATTAGTAGCGCCTCAGGCCTTGCAAGAAACTTTATCTTTGGTAACAGGATTTCCTGCAATTAATTTAAAGACTCTTTCAATTGATAAAGAACCTGCCTTTCTCTTGACAGCTCAGATTTGGCGAGATCACCGAGCCATTGCCTTTTCTAAAACAGATTCTTTAATTTCAATCTCTATGGCAGATCCTGAAAACATCTTGTTGGTGGATAGCTTAAAGTCTCATTTATTTGAAGTTGTTGGAACTCCCCCTAACATTCAGCTTTATCATGGTGATCCAGCACAGATTGAAAATGCAATTGATGCTCTCTATCATGGCCATCATTCTTTAGCTGAACCGCAAGATGCCATTGTTGAAATGGTTGAATCTATTTTAGCGCACGCTATTCGAAAAGGAGCGTCTGATCTTCATTTCCAGCCTGAAAACCAAACGGTTACCATTCGTTATCGTCTTGACGGTATCCTTAGAACTTTGCAAGTTTTGCATAAATCCTATTGGCCTCAGTTATGTGTGCGCCTTAAAATCATGGCAAACCTGGACATTGCTGAATCAAGGCGCCCTCAAAGCGGTCGATTTCATCGTCAAATTATAGGTTATGAAATTGATTTTCGCCTTTCAACTCACCCTACTATTTTTGGTGAGAACATTGTCATTAGGCTACTGAATACGGACAAAACTCTGCTAACCTTAGATGAATTGGGCTTCACTAAAGAGCATATTGATTATCTAAAACATGCATCTACTTCCCCTCAAGGACTGATTATTCTAAGCGGTCCCACAGGTTCTGGAAAAACAACCACTTTATATGCCCTTTTTTCTCAGATGGATTATGAAAGCCGCAATATCATGACCTTAGAGGAACCCGTTGAATATCAATTACCCGGGATTAGGCAAACAGAAATTCGTGAAGGCGCCATGATTGATTTTGCTGATGGTGTGCGTTCAATTCTGCGTCAAGATCCTGACGTAATTTTTATAGGAGAAATAAGAGACGAAGAAACGGCAAAAATGGCCCTTCGCTCTGCCATGACAGGTCATTTGGTGATTGCAACGCTTCACGCAAATGATAGTTTTGGAGTGACCTCCAGGTTAATCGATTTAGGCCTTGATCCATCCTTATTAGCTGGAAATATTATTTGTGCTGTTGCCCAGCGTCTGGTTCGAAAATGCTGTACAGATTGCAAAGCCAACGGGTGCGAGATATGTGATCAATTAGGTTATAAAGGCCGCACCTTAATTGCAGAAATATTGCCTTTTGATGATGATTTAGATGCCTTGGTATCGAAAAATGCCAGTCGATTGGATATTTTAAAAATGGCACATACTAAAAACTACCAAACCCTGAATGATAGTGCTTTAAAAAAAGTAGCAGATGGCATTACAACAAAAAGTGAAGTAAAACGGATATTAGGATCCCTTCATTCTTCTTTTTAAGCGATATGAACATTATTACAAGGCCTTCCCCTAACTTTAATGACCGCCCTGATGACACAATTATTGATACTGTTGTCATTCATTATACTGACATGGAAAATGCTGAGGTTTCCCTAAAAAGATTATGTGATCCAAAAGCCGAAGTGAGTTCGCATTATCTGATTGATGGGGACGGAACGATCTACCAATTGGTTGATGATGAAAAGCGTGCGTGGCATGCCGGCGTTAGCCATTGGAATGGAAAAGATAATGTGAATAATTTTTCAATAGGAATTGAGCTGCAAAACCACGGCTATAATTATTTCCTATTGCACGGGCACTGGCCGCCCTATCCATTAATACAAATGGAGGCTTTAGTATTTCTTTTAAAAAATTTAAAGAAACGCCACCCCATTAAACATATTGTTGGACACAGTGATATCTCGCCGAATCGTAAACGCGACCCGGGACCCCATTTTGATTGGAGGTGGTTAGAGGAAACAGGTCAGTCAAATGTTCACTTCACCTAAATGGTATATTCAGAGAAGAATTGCTTTTTTGTTATAATGCAGCACCAAATTTATACATCGTATGATCAATTGATTTAGCATGTAGCTTTTCTTTAATATTTCTGAGATGAAAAACGATCGTATGTTCAGAAACTTGAAGTTTTTCAGCAACTTCTTTTATATAATAGCCTTCAGACTTTAATTGAAGAACTTGATGCTCACGTTGAGTTAATCCAGTTATTATCGTTTTAGATTCAAAAAATTTTTTCTTCTCAACATAAATGCCTGCTGCGAACCACAGAGCATGCAAAGCTTCGGGATGGATTTTTTTCTCATTAAGTACTGAAAGAATCAATAGGGAATCCTTTTTCACTAGAAAAGGGATTGTTAACCCCTTTTGGATAGCAAAGTCAGATGCTTCGGCGAAGATTCTTTGCTGAATTGGAGTTAGATCTTTATCTTTTTTTGTTAAATCCCAAGAAAAAGGAAAACTCATTTTTCCAAGCTTTTTCAAACGTGGATCGTGTAAGTTATATTGTTTTCTCGTATAACGCTCAATCCAATCAATTCTATAGCTGCTTGAGAAAAATTCAAAATCTAACATACTTTCTTTAGAGTACTGATAGGACCCAAGAAAAAATTGATCTAGCGAATAATGATGACAGATTTCTGTAAAAACCTGTTGGAGACCTAAAAATGAATCTTCTTCACGAAGGCGTGAAAGCAGAAGCTCTATACTCTTTTTATTATTCATTATGAGGAAGAAATATAAAATATTTTATAATGACATTTTTTATTGAAATGAATAGCTCTTTTGATTCCAAAATACCAGTTAAAAATAAAAAAAATATCAAAAAAATAAATTAATGTATTAAAAAGTGTGCTTTTTTTGAAGAAAAACTGCAACAGCTCTTCTCTTTAAATTGGAAACAAGATTTCAGTTCGCTTTTTGATAGTGAGTGGTTAGAGGAAAAAGCTTTGGGAAAGATATCGCAAAAAATAAGAAAAACTACAATAAAAAATCTCCAGAGACATCAGTCTGTGGAGATTCACTGATCTTGCTAGGTTTTAATTAAAAATCCCAGCAAGACTTACAATGATTCAAGTCAATAGATTACGACTCGAGATAATGCTTTGCGTGTCTAATAATATTAGCAAAGTCATGGTAACCAGAGCTAATCCAGTTTTTATTTGCTTTTATCTTTTCTATTGCATCAATAGAAGATGTAACCTCATTATGTAGATTCTCATGCTTAAATTTTACAAGCTCTTGTAATATGACCACAGGCCCAAAATTACCAGAACTGGAATCTGATGCACTTAATCGCTCAGGTAAGTGTGCAGCTACTTCTGTATAGGAACTCAAATAGTCCTCAAAAGTATTAAGATCTGCCGTTGCTATAATGCCGAACAGAGAAGAACCTGCCAACTTAGGAAATCTCTGTGTTACTGCTGAGAACTTATCGGTAACAGCATTTAAGTTGCCATGTGGGACTGTTGTAAGGGTTCGTAATGCACCCAGAGGTCCATAAGTATCAGAACTAGAATCTGTTACATGTGGAAGGACTCTTGTAAAGGCTTCCAAATAATCCTCAAAAGAACTGAGATCTGTAGTATTTGCTACGATGTCAAGCAGTGAAGAACTAGCCAACTGAGTAAATCTTTGTGCTACACCTTGGAACTTATCGGTAACAGCATTTAAGTTGTCATGCGGAACTTTTACAAGGATTGGTAATGCTGCCGAAGGTCCATAGGCACCAGAACTGGAAGCTGATTCAGGTGTTTCAGGTATCTGTGGAGTCACTCTTTCAAAAGCTGCCAAATAATCCTCAAAAGTTTCAAGATTAGCGTCTGCTACGATACCGAACAGTGAATAATTAGCCAACTGAGGATATCTGTGTGCTACGTCCAACACTTTATCTGTAACCGGCACAACCCGATCTGGAGATAATTTCTCTACGTGATAAATATCTGCAAGAATTGTAGAACCTGAATTCACTTTTCTCAATCCTGCGATATAGGTTTGATAATGTGAGCCTTTTTCTGAGTCGGTTCTAAGTTTGGATAAATCCCTAATAACACTCGTTAAAGTCCCTCTTGTCCTGAGCTCTAAAGCTGAACCCATGACATCGCTTAATAATGCATGAGGCACGTTTCCAATCACATCCATTCTATCATAGCGCAAAGAATCATTAAGCGGATCTTTAGCATCTGCCATATGCATTGCTTTTATATAGTCTGGACGTACTGCATCATTAAGACCAGCGAGAAGAGTATTCATCTTAAGACGGTACGCTGGGCTTGGCTCACCAACAGCAGGAAATTCTGAAGCATAATCTATGCCAAAGTCTGCTGCTTGGCTTGCATTTACTAAGAAAGCTGAACACAGAACTGTTGTTAATAGCAATTTTTTAATCATCATTGTCCTTTTCATAAGCTGTTATTTAAGTATGCCCAATATAGGTACTTCTTAGACAAAATCAAGGCTTTAAAAAAAGAAAAAAGTTAAAATATGCGTCAAATACATTTCAAGATTCCTGGGTGATTACGCAACTTCGTTGCTCACCATGACGCGGTGGATTGCGTCCTATATATGTTTTCAAACTATACTCAAAGTTTTTCAAAAAGCCGGGCAGGCGTTTGAGGGGCAAGAAACGGAATATATATGAAATACATGACTACCGAAAGATCCCGAAAAACAACGAACCCAGAATTTGAAACACGAAGAGTATATCACGTATCCAAGAAACTTCTCAGTTTACGAGAACGACTTGGGTGTTTTAATTTACGAAGCGCCTTAGCCTCGATCTGACGAATACGCTCACGGGTCACAGCGAACTGTTGACCGACTTCTTCTAAAGTATGATCTGTATTCATTCCAATACCAAACCGCATACGAAGGACTCGTTCCTCGCGCGGCGTTAAACTTGCTAATACGCGAGTTGTTGTTTCACGAAGGTTAGCATGAATGGCAGCTTCAATTGGCAGAACTGCGTTTTTATCTTCGATAAAATCACCTAAATGGCTATCTTCCTCGTCACCGATTGGCGTTTCAAGACTGATCGGTTCTTTTGCAATTTTCATGACTTTACGAACCTTATCCAAAGGCATCACCAGCTTTTCAGCCAATTCCTCTGGAGTTGGCTCGCGCCCAATTTCATGCATAATTTGACGGGATGTGCGGACTAATTTATTAATTGTTTCGATCATGTGAACAGGAATACGAATGGTACGCGCCTGATCCGCGATCGAACGCGTAATCGCCTGCCTGATCCACCAAGTCGCATAGGTTGAAAACTTGTAGCCGCGCCTATATTCAAACTTATCAACGGCTTTCATCAATCCAATGTTACCTTCTTGAATCAGGTCAAGGAACTGAAGACCACGGTTTGTATATTTTTTAGCAATCGAAATAACAAGACGAAGGTTTGCCTCAATCATTTCCTTTTTAGCTCTCGATGCATCGCGCTCACCCCTTTGAATCACAGAAACGATGCGACGAAACTCAGCGAAAGGAACGTGAATTCTATCTTCAATATCCTTAATAGATTGAACAAATTTTTGAAGAGGAATCTCTTGAGATTCAGTAAAGTTTTTCCAGCCTTTTTCGGTTAATCCTTTTAACTTAACGAGCCATTCTTCACCAAAAGCTTGATTGACAAAGTGTTTCAAGAATTGATCACGCTTCACGCCAGCTGCGTCCGCTTGCATCGCAAAAGAACGCTCCATGTTAGCAATGACGCGGTTTAATTCGTTATGTTGATCAATAAGCTCTTCCATACAAATGATGTTAAGCTTTAATTCCTCAAAATTTGTAATCAGTTTTTGCTTAAGCTCTTTATATTCACTGTCATCTGCCACCAGTGTTCCTTGCTTTTTCAAAAGAGCTTTCTGACATTTGAAAAGCTGATCATAAAAATCTAAATGGTTCTGGAAAAGCGAGATAACCTTATTACGGATTGCTTCTTCTGCATCTGACAAAGCGATTTTAGCACTTTCTTCAGTAACAGCTTCCCCTTCTGGAATATCAAAATCAACTTCTTCTGATTCCAGATCTTCGTCACTTACGTTCGTATCCACTGTAATCAGATCACGAATATACAGTCTTCCAGCCTCGAGCTGAGTTTTCCAATTTTTTAAAAGTTGAGCAGTCACTGGGCTTTCACATAAACTGCCAACCATTGTTTCACGGCCGGATTCAATTCTTTTCGCAATTGCAATTTCGCCTTCACGGGACAATAGCTCAACGTTCCCCATTTCTCTTAGGTACATGCGCACAGGATCGTCAGTACGGCCAGCAACCTCTTCTGCAGCTTCTTCTTCTGAGTCTTCTATCTCAAAATCAGATATAGAAAGGCCCTCAGCTAGATTTCCAGACAAAGCCGTTTCTTCAGCTTCATCACTGTCGACAATGCTAATACCCATATCAGCAATCATCGTCATGGATTCATCAATTTGCTCTGATGACAACTGATTTTGAGGTAACGCCTCATTTAACTCGTCATAAGTGATGTAACCTCTTTCTTTTCCTTTTGTAAGTAATCTTTTTAAAAGAGGATTTGATTTACTAAGCTCAATCAAAGGAACATCTAATTCTTCAGTTGCAGATTCATCAACTTTTTTCATCGCCTTTCCTGCCATTTACAATTACGCTCCTTAATAAAAAAAATAAAATTATATAAAATTAAAATTCACTTAACTTTGTGGTGTTAAATTTGCCTTTAACGCCTTCAATTTTTCCCATGCTTTTTGATCAAATGATGTTTTCATATCTTCAGTGGAACTTTTAAGATCTTTTTTCATAAGCTCTTGGTGTGTTGTCCTCTGCCAAAGCTCTCCCCATCTTTCTAATACCACGGCCTGATCTGTACCTTCGCTTGCAAAAGGAGCATGAACATAAATGCTCTTGTCTAATATTTCTTCTAGAATAGAACCAAAACCCTTTGTTTGCAAAGCCAACTTTATGTCCCCGATATCTTCATTAAGACTTTCAAGAAGATAATGCTTAAGATCTTCCCATTCTTTTCTTTCAAATTCGATGACAGCAAATTGTTCAGCAATTTCATGTAATAATGTGGGGTGATTTAAAATTGTTGCCAATAAAATTTTCTGAGATAGAGAGTTTTTTTTATACAACCCGTCTCTTTTATTAAGAAATCCCTGGGTAATGCTTGCTTTCGAAACTTCTCGTGATTTAAAAGGTTTATACCATAAATTTCGTAATCTTTCATTAAAATCCAATTGATAAAAATATTTGACCTCTGAGTCTTCTATTTTCTCAATCAAATCTAAAGCATTTCGTTTAAAAGCAGCTTTCTCTTCCGGATCGGCATTCTCCATAGGTTTGACCGAAAATAATAGACTTTGCCATAAAGTCTCAACCAACGAGGACGGCGCGGAGAATATCTTTTGCAAAGATGGTTTTCCATTTGATTTTAAAAAACTATCCGGATCTTCTCCTTTGGGTAGATTAATAAACTTCAATGTCTTTTGAGAGGAAAGCAAAGGCAGAGCTCTTTCTGCTGCCCTAAATGTTGCCCTTAGCCCCGCATTATCACCATCGAAACATAAAAGAGGTTGCGGATTGCGTTTCCATAAAAGGTGTAATTGTTCAGCAGTTAACGCCGTTCCAAGGGGCGCTACTGCAGTTTTCCAGCCTGCCTGAGACAAAGCAATAACGTCACAGTATCCTTCAACTACAATTAAAGGCTGATCTTTATTCACATGTTTGCACGCATTCACATAATTATAAAGGATTTGGCCTTTGTGAAAAAATGAAGTATCAGAAGAGTTTAGATATTTAGGCTGCCCGTCTCCCAGAGTGCGCCCCCCGAAAGCTACGACGCGTCCTTTAAGATCTAAAATAGGGAACATTAAACGGCCACGAAAACGGTCATAAGGTTCTTTTTTATCTTCTGCTTGGATAAAAAGCCCCGAAGATAACATTGTCTTTTTTGAGAACCCCTTTGTTAAAAAAGTTTGATAAAGGGAGGGAAATCCTTGTCCTCTATCAGGAGCGAATCCCAACCTAAACTCTTCGATTGTTTTCTGGGGAAATCCTCTCTGCTCTAGATAGGTTCGCGCCTCACCTCCAAGGGATCTTTTTAAATTCTCCTGATACCAAAGACAAGCTTCCTCTAGCAAGGTGAAGTATTCTACGCCTTCTACTGTTTCCTTTTTCTCATTTTTTTCAGGTAAAGTAACGCCAGTCAAATCTGCAAGATGTTTTACTGAATCCATAAAGTTTAAACCATGGCGATGCATAGTATAACTAATAACGTCACCATGCGCTCCGCACCCAAAACAATGATAAAACTCTTTTGCATCATTTATTGTAAATGAAGGCGTTTTTTCATTATGAAAGGGACATAATCCTGAAAACTCATTTCCTTTTCGAATTAACCGGACATCTTTTCCTATCACCTCAGAAATCCTAAGACGCGCTCGGATTTGTTCGAGATAAGGAGCAAAATCAGACATCTCTGCTCTGAAACTCTTTCTTAGTGTTTTTATTAATATCTACCAGCAATTCAGAAAGGATGCCTTCACGAACGCCTCTATCCGCCACACGCAATTCTTTTATTTGAATGGCATCACAAATTCCTTCAAGAATCGCTGATCCCACGACGACAAGCTCTGCTCTGCTCCCTCCAATACAAGGGTGTTGAATTCGCTCTGTTTGGGTCATAAACAGAATTTTTTGGCTAATTGCCTTTAAAGCTTCTGTTTCAATCGTCAGACCGTCAATAGCGCGTCTTTCATAACGTACTAACCCCATTTTAATAGCGGCAAGAGTTGTTACAGTTCCAGAGGATCCAACCAATTGCACTTCAGAATTTGCAATATGCTCTTGTATGTTATTTTTAGTGGCAAAACGCATGATTTCATCTCGAACATGCGCTCTAACATCTATGTGAATTTCCGGCGTTGAAGCAAATTGAGCGTAAGATTCACTCACGGTAACAACCCCATAAGGCAAAGAAACCGAATCGATAACCTCGAATGGAATTGGGTAACCAGGACGCTTTTTTCCCGCCCCATTGACCCGCAACCAAATGGCTTCGGTGCTGCCACCCCCTATGTCAAAAACAACGGCATAAGGCGTCTGCGGATTCAAAATCGCCGCACAGCCCGTCAAGACAAGACGAGCTTCCTCTTCACTTGGTATAATCTCGACATTCAAACCTAATTCATTACGAGCTCTATCGATTAGAACTTGTCTATTCGTCGCTCTGCGGCAAGCCTCAGTTGCTACCGCTCTTATTCTGGTTGCATGATGAAAGTCTATTTTTCGTCTACAAACACGAAGCGCCTCTATTGATCTTTCCATCGCTTCTTCGGATAACTCTCCCGTCTTATGAAGCCCCTCTCCAAGTCTAACAATTTTTGCAAACGAATCAACGACCTTCCAAGCCGGCGCATTAGAACGTCTGCGAAAAAAAGTCTTTTTCAGACCCGCCATATTAACGCTAGCAACCAAGAGCCTACAAGAGTTCGTACCAAGGTCGATTGCAGCTAATATAGGATAATGTGCATCGCAGCGACCGCCCACATAAGTCGTACGATCAAAAGCTGGTGTTATAAGTTGTTTTATCACAAGAGTGTGCCATTTATGATACAATGTTTATGTTTATTTTGACCTCTTTTTATGAGGCCCTCTTTCCTAGTTTACGGAAAACAGGCAAAATATGATAGTCATAACCTGTAAAAAAATGTTAAATAGTTCATTATTTCTGATTATCTGTCAGAAAATTTCTCTAATCTATTAAAAATGGGGGATAGTTTAGTGGTAGAACTCTCGGCTCTGGACCGAGCAGCTCTGGTTCGAATCCAGGTCCCCCAGCCATCTAATCAGATATTAAACTATTATGCTTACATCACTTTCTTTATTTAACCCTCTGTTTTTTGGATTTTGTGGGATTTTCCCTCTCTCGGCTGCTTTAACCTATTTAATGATACAAGTTAATATTTCAGCAGAACCTATGCAAAGATCTTCTCATGACGCCCCTACGCCCACAGCTGGCGGACTAGCCTTTATTTCCGTTTTCTGGATAACTCAACTTGCTCTTTTCTTAATCTCCTCCTCTCCATCTTCCAGTCTATTATATCGTTTTTTACCGGTTTATGGGCTTGCCTCTTTCGTGTTGGCAATTATTAGCTTAAGGGATGACTACAAGCCCCTATCTTATCGATTTCGACTTTTCATTCATCTTGTTTGCGTTACTTTAATAGTATCTCAAGGACTTCAAATTCAGTTTCCTGCCTTTGGCTTAGATACAAACGGATGGATAGCTGCGATTATAACCGGATTCTGCCTTGTCTCTCTTATAAATGGTGCAAACTTTGTCGATGGACTCAATGGTCTTTTGTCAGGATGCTTTTTAATTTCGCTTGTGTTCAATGTCCTTACCATTCTTCCAGCTCATTCATCTGTTATCTCTTTCTATGTTTTCTTATTCTTTAGCGTTTTAGGCTTCTTTGTCTTTAATTTTCCAAGGGCCAGGATTTTTATGGGGGATATTGGCAGTACATTTTTGGGCTTAACCGTTGGATTTTCTGCACTTATTTCTCAGTTTTACTATCCTTTGGCAACTGACATAGCATGGGTTCACAAAGGCTTCATTTATGCTCTGACCCCTCTTGGATTCTTATGGTTTGACGTTGGCTTTACGCTTTTAAGAAGAGCAATTTTAAGATATCGCCTTACTGAACCTCATCGCGATCATCTCATCCATATCTTAAATGATTGCGGTTACTCACATACATTTGTCAGTTGCTTATATTTTTTCCTAACAGCTCTTATGGGGGGCCTTACCCTTCTTAGCCACTATGGATACCTGACCTTTTTGTCTTTCTTTTTGATCTACTCTTTCGCTCAAATGCTTTTCTGTTTTTGGGTATTTCACCAAAAGCAGCATCGACATAAGTCAAAATCATCATGAAATGGCAGGATAATGGCATCATTTTAAGCCAGAGAACTTGGAATGATAATAAGATTATCCTTAGCATATTGACCGAAGATCATGGGCGTCACACAGGACTTATCAACATCAGTCAGAAAAATAAAAACCTTTCTCATGTTCAGCCAGGAAACTTCGCACAGACCATCTGGAACGCAAGGCTGAATGAACATTTAGGAAGATGGGATCTTGATATTGAATTTACGCCATGGTTTCAAATCTTCAAAGATCCGTTGCGTCTTTTAGCCTTAAGTACCGCATGTGCATTAACCGATTATTGCTTACCCGAGCGTCACCCCTATCAAAGGCTGTACACAACCTTAAAAGAATTTCTAGAAAGTCTTATTCATAATAAAGATTGGAAACGAGATTACATACAATTGGAGATGAATCTTTTGTCAGAACTCGGTTTTGGGCTTAATCTGAATTTTTGTGCAGTAACGAGGCAAACAGACGATCTTATATTTGTCTCTCCAAAAACGGGGCATGCTGTTTCAAGAAAAGCAGGGGAGCCTTATCAAAGTAAGCTTTTACCTCTTCCTGCTTTTTTACTTTCTAAAGAGATTCAAATTACACCAAACCAATTAGATCAAGCCTTTTATTTAACGGGCTATTTTTTAAGTCGGCACTTACTCGAGAACAGAACATTACCAGAAATTCGTCAACGTTTTGTTAATTCCCTTACTTCCTCGCCTAAATTGTAATTATGTTTCCCTTAAATGAAACTTTTTTACATATTATTGCAAATTATTCTTGACAAAAGAAAAAAAGATGTTATGATTGGTTATTATGAAGAGAATTACTGCATCATTTCTAATTTATAAAAAAGCTCACTCACGAATTATTTGGGTGATTGCTAGAAATGTCGTCGGCGCATAGCGCCCTGTATATCACCCACTCCACCTTTAAAGAATTTAAAGATTTCCTGGTTTTTTTCAGAAAATTGCATATATAGATGTTATTAATAAAGGAACTATTCAATGCAGCCCTATAAATTAGTTTTAACAGCCGGATTTGCAATGTTTTCCATGTTTTTTGGATCTGGAAACCTGGTATTTCCCCTTTTAGTTGGTTTTGAAACTACGCATAATTATATCTATGCTATAGCTGGTTTTCTTATAACTGCAGTCTGTGTTCCTTTTTTAGGACTACTGGGCATGATTCAATTTAAAGGTGACAGAAAAGAATATTTTTCTTCGCTCGGAAAAATACCAGCCTTTTTGCTAACTCTTTTAATGCTTTCCCTTATGGGTCCTTTTGGAGTTATCCCAAGATGCATCACTGTTGCGTTTGGTGGATTGCAATTGATGGTTCCCAATCTATCTTTTTCTTTCTTTAGCTTGGGCTTCTGCTTTTTAACCGGTTTCTTAATTTGGCAGCGCAATCGTATCGTTAGCATAATTGGCCTTATCTTAACGCCTTTTAAACTCGGCAGCATTGTTCTTCTTATCTTGGTAGGCCTTTATTTTGGTGAAGGTCCTCTTCTGTCCATTCACGCCACACAGGAATCTTTTAGCTTAGGATTCTTGCAAGGATATCAAACCATGGATTTGGTGGCTGGCCTCTTTTTTGCATGTACTATTTATGAATATTTAAGAAATAATCTGACCTCATTAGGCTCAGCAGAAAATAATGACCGTCAGCTTCTCAAGCAAGGCATCTATGCAAGCTTGATTGGAGCTTTGCTGTTAAGCTTAGTTTATATTGGTTTTATTATGCTTGGCGCGGAATATGCCCCTTATCTTAAAAACATTCCACCAGAATCAATGCTTGTAGAAATTGCAAGGCATGCCCTTGGTCACTACGCAATGCCCATTGTGGCTGCAACTTTGGCTGTTTCATGCCTTGCAACTGCAACGGTTTTGACAACTTTAGCAGTCGATTTTCTGCAAGAAGATATTAGTAGAAACTATCTTAATCGTGCGCAATCCATTGTAATTATTTTAGCAGTGACTCTTGGCATATCACTGCTTGGGTTCCAATCCATCTGCTCATTCTTAGGAACAGCTTTAACTTGGATCTATCCTTTCTTAGTTGTATATGCCTTGGTTCAAATTTTTCGTAAAACTATATGCTTAAAGGTTGCGCGGAACTGCTAATGATTGGTTTAGATGGAATCAAAAAGGGAAATCGTATTGCTGTTGCTATGTCAGGAGGCGTTGACTCGTCAGTAGCAGCGGCCCTGATGGTTGAAGCTGGATATGATGTTGTTGGAATAACCCTACAACTTTATGATCATGGTGAAATGACCGCAAAAAAAGGAGCGTGCTGCGCAGGTCAAGACATCTATGATGCCAGAACTGTTGCAGATCGTTTGAATTTCCCCCACTACGTCCTTGATTATGAAAGTGTTTTTCGTCAAAACGTTATTGATGATTTTGTTGATAGTTATTTACAAGGAGAAACACCCATCCCTTGTATCCGATGTAATCAAAAAGTAAAATTCAAAGATCTCTTAACAACCGCCCAAGATCTTGGGGCGGAGGCTTTGGTCACTGGACATTATGTCAGACGCGTTGAATCCCAAGCCGGTGCTAAACTTTTCAGAGCCAGCGATTATAATCGCGATCAAAGTTATTTCTTATTCACAACAACCCAAGAGCAATTAAATTACTTACGGTTTCCTTTAGGGGATATGGAAAAATCAGAAACACGGATGCATGCACGAAGGTTTGGTCTAGAAGTTTCTGAAAAACCTGATAGCCAAGATATCTGCTTTGTGCCCAACGGAGGATATAGTTCCGTTGTTGCGAAGCTTCGCCCCGGAGCCCTTGAGGCAGGCGAAATCGTCCATACGAATGGAAATGTTTTAGGAACGCATCAAGGCATTATTAATTACACAGTCGGTCAACGGCGCGGACTTGGTATTGCAGCAAGCGAGCCCTTGTATGTAATTCGCCTGGAACCTGAAACGCATCGGGTCATTGTAGGACCACATCATGAATTGGCCAAAACAAAGGTTACTCTTAAAGAAGTTAATTGGCTGCATAATCCAAAAGCCTTTGAAAGTGGTTATGCTTGTATGGTCAAGATCCGCTCAACGCATCAGCCGGTTTTAGCGACTGTTAAAAAGCTAGACCAAAACAGTGCAGAGGTGACCTTTGCTGAACCAGAATATGGCGTCGCTTTTGGTCAAGCTTGTGTCTTTATTGAGGATGATCATATCTTAGGCGGGGGTTGGATTACTAGTACGCTTTAAACTTTATTAAAAGAAACGCTACGTTGTAACACTTCTACGCATTTTTCCATTAGACTGAGCTGGCTTTCGCCCTCTTGCTTTCACAGAAACAATTGGCTTTTGTAAAGTAGGTTTTTTTGAAACTTTTATAAATTTAGGATGGAGAGATCTTTTCGAAATTGGCCTTCTTTTCAGCTTTTCGTCTACTTTTGCTTTAGGCTTCTCTTCTTTTATTTTAGCTGGTTCTTCTCTTTCTTGGATTGGCAACCATTCACCACTATCTGGCGCTGATACTTCCTTAACCCCACTGGTTCTTGCAGGCTTTCCATACCGAGTGATTAACCAATCGATAGCAGCTAGACCATCTTGGCAATCTTTAGATAAGGAAAGGATAATCTGAGGCTCATTAGCTGCTTTTAGCTTTACAATCAATCCATTTATATCCTGAACTGTCTTTCCATAAGCGCCACTGATTTCTTTAACCAGACGACATTTTTGCTGTTCTAGGGATTTTAATCCATTCTCACAGTTCTTTGTGGCGGCAACCTTGTCCATGCCATGAGCTGGTTCAGCATCACAAACAAGAGTCAAAAGTGCAGCCCCAAAAAGAACCAGAACACGTTTTGTAAATAATAAAACCATTTTTATTGATATAGTTAAAGGCTTAACTTTTAGTATTGAAGCATACTTTAATGAGTGCGTAAAGATATCTCTAATAAAACGTAAAGTCATTTTATTTGCTTATTGGTTTAATCTCAGAAAACACAATAACCCAAGATCACTCTTCAGTAGGTTTCACCAAAAGGGGGGTTTTAGACGACCACCCGAAGGTGCGCCATTCGATCTGTCCAGCGGCTCCGCAATGATCACAAACACTTTGCCATTTTTCTGATGGACTTAAACAATCGTTACAAAACCAACCTTCTTGCTTCGGAGCCATCGAAGCGCGAAGCCACCATCCATGTATTTTTTCATCAGCCCCTGGATATTCGCCTTCTTCGACTTGCGCCATTAAACGACAAGCAGACTGATTCTCACCATACGCTAGAATTGTATTTAAATAACTACGCGCTTGCCCCCATAGTTTCGCTTCATAAGCAGCTTCTGCCATAACCCACCATGTTTCGGGATGAGAAGGCGCTAAACTTGTCAACTTTTCCAGATGCCTATATCGTTCAATTGGATCTAAATCAGTTACCATACTTAGCCATGCATGGGCTAAGTCTCGGTGAGGATTTAATTTATACGTCGACTCTAAAACCCGCTGCGCTTTTGAAAGGTGTTCTGTTTGGATCCATGCTTGAGCTAGATTGATTGCAACAATAATAAGCTCAGGACTCAAATCATGCGCTTTTTGACATAATTTACGAAAAGCCATTAAATCATCTCGGCTCTTTTCTGCTTTTAGCCATAACAAAATTGCCTGATGCTTATGCCATTCTTGTTTTGGCAGTAATCGATGAACAGCCTCGGTTGTAATTGCCATATCTTGGCCAACTTTAGAAAGCTGTATCTGATTTTTCAAAACTTCCTGATGAACCCATGGTGAATCTGGCCTAATGGACATTGCCTGCTTTAAAAGATGGTCAGCTTTTATCCAATCTTCTTGTTCTTTTGCTTGTAGAATTAGCCCGCGTAATCCTAAAAAGGACAGATTAGGATTTTGGGCCATTTGCTCAAAATAACCTATCGCCTTTGCAGAATCTTTGAGCATATGCGCCGACTGTGCGGCAATAAAGACAGTCAAAGGATGATTAGGAAGTAAAACCTTAGCAAGTTCAATACTGCTTTGAGCTTCTTCAGGTTGTTGAGCTGCAATTGCAGTTAAGCTTTCAAGCAGAAGTTTTTCCCCTTTGATCTGACGTCTTTTTTGTAAAAACTGAAAATAACGAAGGGGAATCCCCCAAATTTTTCTCCAAACATGGTGGAATAAAATACACAATGCTGTGAAGATAAAAAACACAGTAAAGAGAACCGCTATCGGCATATCAACTTTATAGCCCAGCCATTCCAAGGCCACTGTTCCAGGATAAAGTGTTAAAAAGACCGCAAGTGCACAAATAGTAGCAAGCTTAAAAAACAGTTGTGTCCCGTAAATCCAGCGCATTTTATGCACTCCTATTTAGCAAAGGTTCAATCTTATTTTTGAAAAGAAGAAAAGCCTCTTCCAAGCTTTTTCTTGTTTCTGCTTCTTGTAACCAGGCTGAAAAAATTCCTTTATATTGGCCTGCTAAAATGCGAGCCGATTCGATCGCATGAGGCAAATCTTGTTGGTTAAGCTTTTTGATAACATCCTCTGCCTTTGTAGCAATGTTATCTAAATCTTCTCGACTTACGTCCTGTCTTTTCTCTTCATCTCCAGCTTTTTTGATATGAACAAGTCTATAGACTTTAGAAAGGAATCGACCCCATATTCCTTTATTTTCATCTGTCTCGGACTTACTTTCTTCTTTTTTAACTTTTAAATGATCACAAATAGACTGTAATTCCTGAGCCAATGCAGAAGATGTTTTTGTAGGTGCGCTTGCATAGGGCGTTAATTGGTGAATGGTATCGATCGCAAGTTTGTCTGACCCCACTTTTGAAATGAGTCCATGTAGAATATCGGAAAATGCCTCCCCTTTATCGATTCGTTTTTGTAGTTGGGCTAACCCATCTTTAAGATAATTCATTTGCCCTTGCGGCGTTGAATGCTTAAATTTTTCAAATCTCTCTGTTAATTCAACAAGCGATTTTGAATACGTATTCAACGTTTCCCCAAAAGTTGCAACTTGTGACTTTAGATTCCCAACTTCTGAAAGTTGCTCTTTTTGACTTTGAGTCTGACGCCCTAACTCGTCTAGCTTAACTGCCAAAACCACCATTTCCTTTTTCAGAATTTCAATTTGCGCAACAGATGGGAAGATGAATCTTTCTATTTTTGAATTAAAATGAGGAAGCAAAAAAATAATGAGCCCTAATAAAGTAAGGGTTACCACGACATTCGTTAAAAGATTATGAAAAAAGTGCTTACAAGTCCAAAAAGCTTCTTTTGATTT
This sequence comes from Alphaproteobacteria bacterium, assembly GCA_019749935.1. Classification (GTDB taxonomy): domain Bacteria; phylum Pseudomonadota; class Alphaproteobacteria; order Paracaedibacterales; family CAIULA01; genus CAIULA01. Next base: position 9,829 of record JAIEPD010000010.1, on the reverse strand, counting down.
TTTTTGAGTACTTTCCTTTTTCTGATTTAACTCAGCAGTGGTTGTCATTTACTTCACCCTTTTGAATAATTTCTATTAAGTTAGCGATTAACTGCGCCGTTGTCGACGCTGTAATGATTTTAAACCACGGTAATTGCTCTAGCTCTTTTGATATTGAGCCACTTAAACTGAGAGCAATGAATCGTTCATACTGCGGCACTATCCCTTCTTTTTGACAAAGCTTTAGGAAAATATCAACCGTTCTGACAGATAAAAAAGTTATTCCGCTTAAAGAATTCTTATCTTTTGCCAAAAGAAAATCTTTTGCCTGATTTGAAAAACGCTCCTTCGCCCTACTTTTATAAAGAATCATGGAATCTATTATATACCCAAAACGGTTAAGAATTCCTTTAAGGTCAGTTTGAATATGATCGCCCCTTATATATAAAAGGGAACCTTGATTAAAATTGAGCGTTTCCTTAAGTGTTGCAATCAGACTTTCGGCGTTCTCATCAGGACCTTTTGGGGTATATACATTTTTAAACCCCAGTTCTAACGCTGTTTGCTTTGAAATTTCCCCCACACACCATAAAGGAATATCTCGCTCGCGGCTTAACTCTGCAAAAGCCCGAATAGCCATCGATGACGTCGACAAAATTGCCTGATATGGCTCTAGTTTTAGGTTAAAGGATTTTACTGGGATGATCTCCATCATAGGCTCTTTGATAACATCAATCCCTTTTGCCTCAAAAAGACTTGTTGTTTTTGTTAAAACAGGCTCTGGACGCGTAAGAAGGACTGAGAAATTTAAAGCCAAGTTTTTTCTTTCTCCCATAAAAACTCTTTCCTTTTATAAGCTTTGAGCAATTTTTATGCAAATTGAGATCTTTGAGAAATTTGATTACATTTTATGTATTATTAAATATAAAAAAATATTACCAAAATGAGTATTTCTTTGTGTAGTTATACTTAAGAATGATTGAAATTTGACAAACAATTCAAAATGATCTAGGGTGTCGGAAATTGTTTTTTGAAAAGGGCGCTAATGTTTATTCAAACAGAGGAAACACCGAATCCTCAAAGCTTAAAATTCCTGCCTGATCGCAAAGTTATGGGGGAAGCGGAGCCATTGTCTTTTACAGATAGTGAACTTTGCCAAAACTCACCTTTTGCCAAACAATTGTTAGAAATCGAGGGCGTTGTGGGCGTTTTTCTGGGCTCAGACTTTGTGACAATCACGAAAAAGCCTGATGCTGACTGGTTTACATTAAAACCTTTCATTTTAAATACCCTCATGAAACTTTTTGTTAATGATTTTCCTGTAATTTTAGATAAAATGGATTCAGGTACTGTTTCAAATGACAGTGATGATCCTATCGTAAAACAGATAAAAGAGTTACTTGATACACGTATCCGCCCTGCTGTAGCGCAAGATGGTGGAGATATTGTTTTTGACTCTTTTCAAGAAGGAATTGTTTATCTTAAGATGCAGGGATCTTGTTCCGGATGCCCAAGCTCAAGTGCAACATTAAAAACAGGAATAGAAAATATGCTAAAATATTATGTTCCTGAAGTTACGGAGGTACGTCAAGTTGGTCACTAAAAATTTACTTTGGCTTTGTTTCATTATAGCTTTACTTGTTCATGAAGGCCACACAAGAGTCAGTATTCCCTTAGGAGTAAACTCTTCTAATACTGGAACAAAAAGCTCTTTAGAATCCTCAACGAATTGCCCAGAAATTATCCGCCATTTTGAAAAACAGTATGGTATTCCTGACAAATTACTGGCTTCAATTGCCGTGGTTGAGTCACGCAATTCGCCATGGGCAGTATATGCTTTGAAAAAGTCACGGTTTTTCTCCACGAAAGAAGGGGCCATCGACTATATTCAAAAACTAAAAGCTAAAGGTGTTAAAAATATTAACATCGGATGTATGCAGATTAATTTGCAATCTCATGGTCGTCGCTTTAAAAGCTTAAATGATATTTTGCCTCCCTATCATAACATTGCTTATGCTGCAAAATTGATGAAAGTTTTGTATGCTCAGTATGGGTCTTGGGAAATGGCCGTAAAGCATTATCATTCAAGCTCTTCTATCTATAATGTTTCTTATAAGGACCGAGTGTTTTCTGTATGGGCTCATAAAAAAGGTGAAACCTATACAGCTTCTCCTCAAACTATTTCATGGGATCAAAAACAGGCGTCAAATCTTGTGGAAGAAAAACAGCCTCTTATTAGAATCGCCTTTGGTCCTGGTGCAGGTGTATCAAAACAATTTTTGAAGAATAAATAGAGTTTTATATGGCAGAGTCAATCGATCAATCATCCATCAATCAACTTTTTTTAAATGCGCGCACACATTCATTTTGGCAGGATAAAAAAGTAAGTGATGATCTTTTAAAACAAGTCTATGATCTTGCAAAAATGGGCCCAACAAGTGCGAATTGCTCTCCTTTAAGAGTTATCTTCGTAAAATCAACGGCCGCAAAAGAAAAACTCAAACCTCTTCTTGCTGAAGGTAATGTTGAAAAGACGATGTCAGCCCCTGTGACAGCCATTCTCGGGCATGATATGGAGTTTTATGAAAAACTCCCTGCCCTTTTTCCCCATGCCGATGCAAAATCTTGGTTCACAGGAAGTCCTGAACTTATTGAAACAACTGCTTTTAGGAATGGAACACTTCAGGCTGCTTACTTTATTCTTGCAGCGCGCTCTCTTGGTCTTGACTGCGGCCCGATGTCAGGTTTTAATAATCAAGGTGTAGACGAATCATTTTTCAGCGGCACTTCTTTCAGGTCAAATTTCTTATGTAACTTAGGTTATGGGATCCCAGAAAAGCTTTTCCCTAGATCTCCTCGATTCGATTTCACTGAAGCTTGCCAAATACTCTAAGGGATTGTCATGAACGGCGTTGATATTGGTGTTATTGTCATTGTTTTGATATCAGCCGGGATTGGTCTTGTTCGCGGTTTAACGCGCGAAGTACTCTCTGTTGTTTCATGGCTTGGTGCTGCGATAGCCACACTCATTGCCCTTCCTTTTGCGCAAAATATTGCAAGGCAACACATAAGCAATCCCATGATGGCAGATGTTGCAACTGCTGCTGTGGTTTTCATACTCTTTTTAATTATTTTTAGTTTAATCAGTCATTTTCTCTCTGGACTCATTAGGCAAAGCGCTCTTGGTGGAATTGATCGATCCCTTGGATTTGGTTTTGGTATCGTACGCGGCATTATCTTTTTATGTTTTCTTGAAATTACAATGAGCTGTTTTGTTGCAAGAACCAATCAACCTTCCTCTGTAAAAGAAAGTCGATTTACGACGGCAATTTACCAGGGCAGTGATTTACTTTTCCAAATTTTTCCATCTTCTTTACAGAACTTCATCACCTTGCAACATCAAAGACGCAGCAATGAAACAAATGCTAACGCTTCGTCTTCCGCAACAACCGAAGTCGTTGAATCATTGTTAAAAACCCAACTCAATCAACATCTTCAACAAGTAGCCCCTCCTAATAAAGAAGAGAAGAAAATAGAAACCCAAAAGGTGGCGGAAGACTTGGCTCAATTAAAACCAAAAGCCCCTGAACCTCAGGATGCAAATCGCTATTCAAAGAAACAGCGCCAAGATATGGAAAGGTTGCTAGCACAAGAAGAATTAGTTGAGTAAAGTGTTTTAAAAGTGATATATCGATTAGAATTTCTATCTAACTTTTAGCGTACTTGAAAATACCTGGATTACCACGGAGCTTCGCTCCTAGTAATGACAAGAAAAACATCGTCATCGCGAGCGATAGCGTGGCGATCCAAAAAACAGACATCTTCCAGAAAACTGATTTTACTGGAGCTATTGCAGAATAATTGGATCTTTGTTGTCAAGGTGGTTTCTCAAAAATACTACATTCCCCATACACTTTAAGAATCACATAGTGTAGTATCTTTTTATCAATTAAAAAGGAGGCACTCAAATGTCCTTAAAAGGATCCAAAACAGAACAAAATTTAAAAGACGCTTTTGCGGGTGAATCGCAAGCAAATCGCCGCTATCTTTATTTCGCACAAAAAGCAGACATCGAAGGTTACAATGACGTCGCATCTGTATTCCGTTCCACAGCTGAAGGAGAAACGGGACATGCGCATGGTCACCTTGAATTCTTAGAAGCTGTTGGCGACCCTGCAACTGGCCTGCCTATTGGCGCAACGGCAGATAATCTAAAAGCAGCGATTGCTGGTGAAACGCACGAATACACAGACATGTACCCAAGCATGGCAAAAGCTGCCCGTGAAGAAGGCTTTGATGAAATTGCTGATTGGTTTGAAACCTTAGCAAAGGCTGAAAAATCGCATGCTGGCCGTTTCCAAAAAGCCCTTGATGCGCTTGCAGCAGCTGCGTAAAAGGACGACTATATGCGCGAAGGCAGCCTAGAGGCCCCAACTAGGCACAACATTGACTGGACAGACCCTGACTTCATCAATACAGAAAAAATTGATGAGGAAATGCGCCGTGTCTTTGATATATGTCATGGCTGCCGTCGTTGCTTTAATTTATGCGACAGCTTCCCTCGTCTATTTGACCTTGTTGATGAAAGCCCGACAGGCGAATTAGACAGTGTTGAAAGCAAAGATTTTAAAAGTGTAGTTGATGCCTGCACCTTATGCGACATGTGCTTTTTAACCAAATGTCCGTATGTGCCCCCGCATGAATTCAATATTGATTTCCCGCACCTGATGCTGCGTTATAGGGCCGCTGATTTTAAAAATAATAAAATCTCTATCGTCAGCAAAGAATTAGCAAAAACGGATCGTAATGGGAAAATTGCAAGCCTTACAGCGCCAATTGCGAATTGGGCAACAAAGACTGATAACAAAATTACTAGGCCTCTTTTAGAAAAAACCCTTAAGATTCATAAAGAAGCTACGATTCCCCAATTTCATTCGCAAACTTTGGTTAAGCAGGCTGAGAAAAATCCACTAGTCGTTAACAAAGATGCCCCTGCGTATGGCCAAAAAGTGGTGATTTATGCAACCTGCTTTGGCAATTATAACAACCCCTCCCTAGGTCTTGCGGCAAGAGCAATATTAGCCCATAACGGCGTTGAAACTGAAATTGTCTATCCAGGTTGCTGCGGTATGCCGTCACTAGAGCAAGGTGATCTTGAAAAAGTTAGTAATAACGCTAAACACGTAGCTACAGAATTAAAACCGTGGATTGATAAAGGTTATACCGTTATTGCCCTTATTCCTTCTTGTGCGCTGATGTTAAAACAAGAATGGCCGCTGATTAGCCCTCATGATGCAAATGTTAAGGCCTTAAGTGAGGCTACCAAAGATATTTCGGAATATATCGTCTCATTAGCGAAAAAATTTAGCCTAGCACCTGGGCTTAACTCTTTGGGTGAAAATATAACCCTTCATCTAGCCTGCCATGCACGTGCCCAAAACATAGGGCAAAAGGCAGCTGAAATGCTGCGTTTAATTCCTGATACCAAAGTCGATGTTATTGAGCGCTGCTCAGGCCATGGAGGAACTTGGGGGATGATGGTAGATAATTTTGAAACGGCTATTAAGGTTGGAAAGCCAGCAGCAAGACAAGCTGTTAAAAATGACAACCGCTTGGTTTTATCTGAATGTCCTTTGGCAGCAGATCATCTGATGCAAGGCATTGAAAGAGAAACAAAAGAGGTTACTTTTACCAAAGCCCACCCAATAGAAATTTTTGCAAAGGCTTATGGGATTACCACTTAACGTCCTAGGAAAATTCTTGGATGGCCACCCCTCTACGTCCTTTTGAGGGCTCTCCATGACACGCATTTCGTCATCGCGAGCGTAGCGCTGCGATCCAGAAAAAATGAAGCTCAGGTTATACTGGATTGCCACGTCCCCTATGGCTCCTCGCAATGACGTAGATTTCCAGTTCATATCAATCTGTTATAAACAAAAAAGGGCGGCGTTTAAGCCACCCTTAAAAATTCTTAGTTAAGAATTTTTATATTATTTATCTGCAGCATCAGTTTTTTTAACGAGCTCTCTCAATGCATCTCCGTTGGCATTTTCATCGTTACCCACATCTAAAAACCATTTACCACCCAAATTTAAAGCAACTTGACATTCAGGCTGATTGTGATTTTCTTTACATCCATGAGCCTTTGCTGCAGCCAAAGCTACATCACCAACTTCACTACCTGGACAGCCTTTAAAACAAGCTTTTAATTCAGCTATAGACCCTGTCTTACCTGTTTCTTCTGTACATTTTACATTACACTCTGCTATCGTCATTTTAGCTGCATCAGCTGAAAAAGTGGATAAAACCAAAGCCACAGCAACTGCAGAAATCTTTAATATTTTCATTCTCTGAATCCTCTCTGATTATCTAATTAGGTTAACATTTCGTACCTTTGTACACTTCTCAAATTAACATCACAGTCTTAACAATTCGTTAATTTGATGTATTTTTATTCCTTCTAGTTCAAAATATTTTTGATTAATGAATTTCTTACTTCTAAAAAATAAAAAAGGAGACAAACAAGCGTTTGTCTCCTCACTTATTCTAAAAGGATTTTTATCTTATATTATTCACTTTCAGCAGCTGGAGCAGCTGATTCTGAGCCTTCTCCTGCAGCATAAGCCTCTACGATGGTTTTTGCATGGTCATCTTTATCTTTATGCTGCCATGCCCAAACACTGGCTTTACTTAACATTTTTCTAGCAAACTGGCACATTTTCTTATAGCTTGAATCTTTTTGCTTCTCACAACCTTGAGCTATAAAAAGTTCGTTACCGCAATCAAAAACTTCTCTACCTTTACAATCAGCACATCCTTGAGCTTGGGCTGGAGTCATTTTTTTTCCACATTTGCCAACATCACAATCTGTTTGACAATTAACTTTTTTGGAATGATCAACACCTGTTCCAGCAGCTGCTTTAGCGCCTTTTCCACCCTTAGCTTCTGCTGAAAAAGATGTTACAGCTAATAACACAGCAACGATTGATAGTTTTAATATTTTTTTCATCTTCAAGAAACCCTTTCCTATTATCATTAGTTTAAAGTTTAGTACTCTTTGTACTATCTACGAAATTAACATCAGGTTCTTAACAAATGATTAATTGGCAGCTCTTTTTTAATAGTCAGGGATAATTTAACCGCCGCACCTAATCCCAGTTTAAATCTCAACGGTGTTTAATGTATTCGTTTTTCATTTTTCTCTTGGTTCTAGGGTGGTAGTTATGGTTAAATTCATTCAGATTAGGTTTTTTATGAATGGCCTTACAATTTGCTTAGCATATTTAATTTAAAAATAGTTTCCCTCTTGAATTTATTCAAAGGCGGTTTTGTGCGCAAATTAGGCCATTTCCTTAATCTATTCTTTATTAAACTTAAATTTATACGTCCTCATCTACAAAAAGGCTTTATGAAAAATCAAAAAACTTTCCTTTTTGCCTGGCAGATGAAGATGCGAACAGTGGAGATTCTTGCCAAATGGCTAAAAAATTACTTATTGATGCAAACCATCCGGAAGAAATTCGGGTGGCGGTGGTTAACGGACCCCTGTTAGAAGAATTCGATTCGGAAACTTCTACCAAAAAGCAAATTAAAGGAAACATTTACCTTGCGAAGGTGATTCGTGTAGAGCCGTCCTTACAGGCTGCCTTTGTTGACTTTGGAGGAAACCGACATGGGTTTCTTTCCTTTAGTGAAATTCACCCTGATTATTATCGTATTCCTGTTGCTGACCGCGAAGCTGTCCTGAAATCAGCTCAATCGGAAACCTTAAAAGAACATCTGGATGACAGTGAGCAGTTTCCCTTAGAGCCAAGCGTTGAAGAAGGCTCGGCTGAAAATCTAAAGGAACTCATAGAAGAACAATCCTTAGAAAATTCTGCTTCTGCATCATCCGAAGAATCAAACGATGATCATGATGATGAAAAATCAACTGAACCTGTAAAAAAACCCAAAGAATACCGCTATAAAATCCAAGAGGTTATTAAACGCCGACAAATTATGCTGGTTCAGGTTGTCAAAGAAGAACGCGGCAATAAAGGCGCTGCCCTTACAACATACTTAAGCTTACCTGGAAGATATTGTGTTTTAATGCCCAATGCCGGCTACAGAGCTGGTGGTGTTTCCCGTAAAATCAATGACGGCGATGATCGTCGTCGCCTTCGTGATTTGGTCAAAGAACTTAACATCCCAGATGGTATGGCTTTGATTGTTCGTACCGCAGGTCAAGAACGTAATAAAATAGAGATCAGACGCGATTATGATTACTTGTTAAGGCTTTGGAATGATATCCGAGAACTGACATTGCAGTCGATAGCGCCCTTTTTGGTATATGCAGAGGGTGACCTTATCAAAAGATCCATCCGCGACATATATGACCGTGATGTTGATCAGATTCTGGTCGAAGGTGACGAAGCCTATAAAACAGCAAAAGCCTTTATGCGCATGCTGATTCCAAGCCATGCGCGCAAAGTCCAACCTTATAAAGACGAAAATGTCCCCTTGTTCCACCGATTTAAGGTTGAAGAACAACTGCAAAACATAATGCACCCTTCTGTTAGATTGGCATCAGGTGGATCCATTGTGATCAACCCCACAGAAGCTTTGGTTGCTATTGATGTAAACTCAGGAAAAGCCACACGTGAGCGCCATATTGATGACACCGCCCTTAAGACAAACTTAGAAGCAGCGGATGAAATTGCTCGTCAAATGCGCCTGCGCGATTTAGCCGGTTTGATTGTCATCGACTTTATTGATATGAATGACCAAAATCACATTCAGCAAGTAGAAAAGCGTTTACGCGACGCAACCAAACATGACAGAGCCCGCCTTCAAGTGGGTCGTATCAGTCAATTTGGGCTTATGGAGCTTTCTCGTCAACGTTTGCGCCCAAGCATTCTAGAGACATATACAACCAGCTGCAGTCATTGCAATGGAACGGGCCTTGTTCGTTCAACTGAATCTACAGCATTGCATGTTCTACGTGCCATAGAAACAGAAGCCATCCAAGGAAAACTTAAAGAAATATTGGTCACCGTTCCAAGTGGCATTGACCTTTATCTTTTAAACCAAAAACGAACCTCTGTTTTATTAATTGAAAATCGTTTTGGTATTAGTATCCAAGTCACACGTGATGATTCCCTCAATTCACCTGATTTTAAAATCGATATTCTGGCGACAAAAGATGATCTAACCACAGAGGCTAATCTTGCTCTTCCAAATCAACCTCAATTAGAAAGAGAGGAAGAGAAAGAAGATAGACCATCAGGTTCAGGCTCTGATGAAGAAAGTTCTGAAAATAGATCAAGGAGAAATCGAAACCGCAGACAGCGCCAAAGACGAAGTCCAGAGCATAATTCTCCGCACCAAAATCAAGATAGAGAAGTCGTCGCTGAATCCCCTGAGCCAGAAGCCGCTTTAAAACAACCCGCAAAAGCTCAAGAAGATATCATCGGAGAAGATGGCAATCCTATTAGACAAAATAAAAGAAGATCAAGGAATCGTTTCAGAAGAAGAGGCCCTCGTCCACCTCAGTCAAATGAGCAACATTCTTCTCATGAGGAAAAACCAAAAATCTCAAATGAAAGCCATGTTGAGCGTCCAAAAGAGCAAAAAGAAGCACCAAAAGAAGCAGTTGTCCATCCTTTAAGAGCTCGAACGCCCGCTTCAGAAACCAAAACAGAGAAAAGCGGAGACGATGTAAAACCAAAAAGAAAACCAAGAGGTTGGTTAAGGCGCCTTCTTGACTGATTTGGGCATAACATAAGTGATGGATACTTATGTCTTGGCAAAGTGCTATAAAGATGGTACCAGGAATGGTTAAAGGAAGAGGATGGCCATCCTCTTCCTTTAG
>JAIEPD010000002.1 GCA_019749935.1 Alphaproteobacteria bacterium | reverse complement strand
AGGTATCACCTGCTGTTAATTCAACCATACATTTTTCTAATCCAGGACGTTCTGTTCTTGCACCGGAAATTCTATCAACAAATATACTGCTTTTTGAACACCCTGCTGCTTCAAGTGCATTGAGTTGTAATTGCACATCTTGGTCATTTGTGCTCACACGAGCGTAACCGACTAATTTTGACATTTAACTTTCTCATTAATTGATAGAATGTTGGGAAATTAATACTTTGTTTTTTAAGATGGATAAATGATACGCTAACGAGGTCTTTTTTACCTTAATTTTTTCTTCTTAACAAACGATCGTTTTTTGAGACATCCATGCCCGTTAATTTTCTAACTGATGAGCAAAATCAGACCTATGCTCGTTATCCTGATAAACTGACTCAAACTCAACTTGATAAATATTTTTACCTCGATGATAGAGATAAAGAGTTAATTGAATCATGCCGGCGAAATTACAATAAGCTTGGTTACGCGTTACAGCTAGCGACTGCTAGATTTTTAGGAACTTTCCTTCCAAATCCTCTTAATGTACCAAGTGAGGTTGTCAATTACCTAATTGAACAATTGGGTATTAATCTTCCAACTGATATGGATCGTTATTTAGAGCGCAAAGCAACACGATCGACTCATTGCAATGAGATTAAAAGCATTTTTGGTTATCAGGATTTTAATACAAGATGGCGACTTCGCTTAAGTAGATGGCTTTATTATCAAGCATGGTATGGAAATGAACGCCCTAGCATTTTATTTGAACGTTGCACCCTATGGTTAGTTGAAAGGAAAGTTTTATTACCGGGGATTAGCACCTTAATAACACTCATATCAAAAATCCGAGATCGTGTTTCAAAACGGTTATGGCAACGTCTTGCTTCTTTAGCAAACCCTATCCAAATAGAGAAATTAGAAAACTTACTCATTACCCCACCAGGTAAACGTTATAGCAGATTAGATGAGCTCAAAAAGGGCCCAACAAGAATTAGTAGTAATGGATTGGTGCAAGCTTTACTGCGCTATCAAGCTATACATCAGTTTGGCATTGGTCAAATAAACATTGGTAATATTCCGAAAACTAAGATCCATTATCTAGCAAGGTATGTTACAACTTCCTGGGCTCCCTCCATTGCAAGAATGCCATATGATAGACGCATTGCCGTGCTTCTCTCATTTGCTTATGTATATGAAACAAAGGCCTTAGATGATGCTCTCGATTTACTGGATCTACTGATTACAGAAATTATGGCTCAAGCCAAGCGCTTGGGAGAGAAAAAGCGCATTCGGAGTCTAGGTGATTTAGATAAGGCTGCCTTAAAATTATCTGACTTCGGCAATTTATTTCTTCATCATGAAAATGCTAAAAATTTGTCAAAGCTTATTTACAACTCAATCTCGAAAGAGGTTATAATCAAGGCTGTGGAAACCATTAGGCAAATTGCTAGGCCAAACCATGATCGATATTACGACGAGCTTCTTGATCAATACAAAAGAGTACGTCGATTTTTGCCAACGCTGTTAAAAACAGTGAGTTTCCAAACAACCAAAGCAGGTAAGCCGTTGCAAGAGGCAATGCTTTTTCTAAAGACTATCGAGAGTAAACGCCCTCTATCTTTTAATGATGCCCCCTTAGATATTGCCAATAACGGATGGCGTGACGCTGTTTTTAGAACTCAATCAGATGAAATAGATCGATCAGGTTATACATTATGTGCGGTAGACAATTTACAAATAAGTTTACGATGCCGTGATGTCTTTATTGGGCAAAGCGAACGTTGGGGAGATCCAAGAGCCAAGCTATTGAGCGGCACAGCATGGGAAAAAAATAAGCATCCCGTATGCCGTTCTCTGAATTTGTGTATGGATTTCGATGAAGCTTTTAACAATTTATCTTCAAAATTACACAACAGCTATCAAGTCGTTATAGAACGATTACCAGAAAATGAGGCTGTCGAAATTATCAAAGATATTAAAGGTCATGACAAAATTAAACTCTCAAGGTTAGAAAAAATTGACGAATCAGAAAGTCTAAAAGCCTTAAAGAGTAAAGTCGCTAAGTTATTACCTACTATTGATTTTCCACAGTTATTATTGGAAGTGGATCGGATGACAAAATTTACCCAAGAATGCACCCATATTAGTGACACAGGGGATCGTTTATCCGGAATTGAAGTCAGCTTATGTGCCGTATTGATGGCCGACTCTTGCAATATAGGATTAGAGCCAATTATCAATGAGGATATTCCTGAGCTACAACGGAACCGTTTAAGTTGGGTACAGCAAAATTATATCCGCGCTGAGACATTAGCAAAAGTAAATGCTTGTTTAGTCGATTATCACTCCAAACTCCCCTTAGCCTTAAAGATGGGAACGGGTGATGTCGCTTCAGCAGATGGATTGCGATTCGTGTGCGCTGTGAAAACCGTCAACTCAGGCCCCAATAGAAAATATTATGGTACTAAAAGAGGGATAACCTATTACAATTTTTCCTCGGATCAAGGAGCAGGATTTTATGGGCTCATCATTACGGGCACTCTTAGAGATTCTCTATATTTACTTGATGGGCTGCAAGATCAACAGACAAGCCTTGATCCAAAAGAAATCATGACGGATACAGTCGGTGCTAGTGAGATTATTTTTGCCTTATTCTGGTTGTTAGGATACCAGTTTAGTCCACGGCTAGCTGATATTGGTAAAACACGGTTTTGGAGAATTGATCCCAAGGCTGACTATGGCAAGCTGAATGATATTTCAAGACATAAGATTAGCGAGGCTTCTATAAGGAAACACTGGGAAGATATCTTACGTGTTGCAGTTTCATTGAAGCTCGGACACGTCAGTGCGTCAGATTTAATTCGTTCTTTATTTAGAAAAAATAGACCTTCGGGTTTAGCCAAAGCCTTAATGAATTTAGGACGTATTATTAAGACGATTCATTTATTAAATTACATTAATGACGAAGAGTACCGTCGCCATATCCTCATTCAGCTTAATAAAGGAGAAAGCCGTCACAGCTTAGCGCGCACTGTTTATCATGGCCGTCGAGGTGAAATTCATGAAAAATATAGAGAAGGACAAGAAGACCAGCTGAATGCTCTGAGTTTAGCAACAAATGCTATCGTTCTTTGGAATACCGTTTACATACAAGCAGCACTAGATCACTTACGCGCCAAAGGTGAAATCATTAAAAGTGAGGATGAAGCAAAATTGTCGCCTTTGGTAAGAAAACATATTAATTTTCTAGGGCAGTTCTCATTTTTACTTCCTGAATCAGTCGAAGAAGGGGCTCTTAGACCTTTAAACCTGCCCAAGGAATTATAGTAGCTCTTATGATAGGAGCTTAGAGTAACTTTTCCTTCCATTGATTGTCATGCCCCATAACAGACTCTCTGGAAAAAGAAACAAAATAAGGGTAGCTGCAAGAGAAAGAGAGCGCATTGATATTGGATTTCGATCTATGCAAATGCCTATCATAACAAGAGCTGTCATAAAAAACGCCCTTTGAGCTGGAAAACCAAAGCCGGAGATTGCTAAATAACCGCTTGTCGCAAAAACAGATACAATTGCTGCCCATTTTTTAACAAAAAATCGTTCCGCAAAAAAGGGAATCAATGCGAATCCTCTTCTTACAATCAAAAAAATAAGCCCTGCAACCAGACTGATATGAAGACCAGAAATTGCTAAAATATGAGCAATTCCAGCATCTATAAAATTTTGTCTGACATCTTTCGGTATTCCTGAACGATCTCCAGTTACTAAGGCCGCTGCAATTTGCCCATTAACACCGGGCATCATCTTTCTCAGATTTTGAGTTAATTGATACCTAAGTCGCGACAGAAGCGTATGCTCAGCGGCCTTAATCAACACACAAGATTTTTTGACTCTTCCAACAGCGCCGATCCCAGCAAAATAAGCCTGTAACTGAAAATCATAACCATATAAGCTTGAAGGGAATGATATCGGTATAAGATCTGCCTTACATTTGACCACGTCACCTGGTTTTCCTTCAATAAGATGATCGGCAATATTTAGACGGACTGCATGTGGCAGTCCTTTTTTCTTTTCTTCATAGGATACATCGTTCAAAAGGATCCTTCTCTTATTGCCTTTTTTGTAAGGAGGATGTTCTATATCTTTTATCGTACCGGTTATAAAAACCTCATTTATTTGATGAGTCAGCATAGGTGTTGAGAGCATATCTGCCCGAATTTTGGCAACTGCAAAGCCAATAATTATGCTTAAGAATCCATAAAGAAAAAAACGAATGGATGTTTCATTTTGAAATGAGGTATGCCGAAAATAATAAAGATTCCAAATAAGGCTAGCGGATACGCACAAGAATATAAAAAGAGTAGAGATTACATGAGGTTCAAAAGGTAGCGCAAAATAAGCAGCGATCCCTACCCCCATCCCGACGGGCCACCACAAAAACCAACGTTGGTTTTCAGCGTTTAGATAATTTAGCTGTGTCACCAAGGGACCAAAAAATAGATCTTTTTGATAATATATCTTTTAATGTATAAAAATGATATCTATTTGTTAGGCCGCTAGATTCCCGCACCCCTTGATTATTTCGGCTAAATTATGGACAATTTTTAAAAGTAAGTTTTGGTCGTCACCTTGTGCCATAATGCGAATTAAGGGCTCTGTTCCAGAAGCTCTTACGAGTAGGCGCCCTGAGTCCCCCAGCTCTTGCTCTGCTCCTTGAATAGCACGGGACATTGAAGGGGAGTCGAGATCTATTTTTTTGGAAATACGCATGTTCTTCAAAATTTGGGGAACAGGGATAAAGGTTGATGCCAACTCGCTAACCTTACATTTGCTTTTTTGTAATAAGCTTAAAACCTGAAGAGCCGCAATGAGTCCATCACCTGTTGTAACATAGTCGCTGAGGATAATATGTCCTGATTGCTCTCCGCCTATATTGCAACCTGTTTCTTTCATCATTTCTAAAACACTGCGATCGCCAACTGAGGCTCTATGAAGGGTTAGATCTTTCTTTTGCAAATATCTTTCAAAGCCAAGGTTAGACATAACAGTAGAAACAACCCCCTCACCTTTCAAAGATCCATTTGCAAGCCAAACGGTGGCAATTAAAGCCATTAATTGATCACCATCCAAAGTTGCCCCATTCTCATCGATCATGATCAAACGATCGGCATCGCCATCCAAAGCAATACCAAGATCTGCTTTTTCCTCTAGGACTCTTTTTTTGATTAAATCAAGAGATGTAGCACCGCAATCCTTATTGATGTTTAATCCATTAGGCTCAATTCCTATTGGAATTACATCTGCCCCTAGCTCCCATAAAACCTTGGGGGCAACTTTATAACCCGCACCATTCGCACAGTCTAAAACTATTTTCAAACCATCAAGGCGCTGGCCTCTTGGAAAAGTCGCCTTTGCAAATTCAATATATCGGCCTGCAGCGTCATCAAGGCGTTTTGCTTTACCCACTTTTCCAGATGAGGCTAAAGGAATGTCTGATGCAACAAGTGCCTCTACTTTTGTTTCATCTTCTGCCGAAAGTTTATAACCGTCTGCTGTAAAAAACTTAATCCCGTTATCTTCGAATGGATTATGGGAAGCTGAAATCATAACTCCTAAATTTGCCCTTAAAGAACGGGTCAGCATCGAAACAGCTGGAGTCGGTAGCGGCCCTAACAAGACCACATCAGCTCCCATTGCAACAAATCCTGCCATAAGAGCTGCTTCCACCATATATCCAGACAGGCGTGTATCTTTTCCAATCACCACCATAAAGCGATGATCACCATGGATCCATTCGTTTGGCATTTTTTTCATAAAATAATGGGACGAAGCCATGGCTAATTTTAAAATGACATCGGGTGACATGGGCCAAGAGTTTGCTTGACCGCGCACACCATCTGTTCCAAATAATTTAGACTGCATAATGACCTTTAAACAGGGTTTAAGTTAGGAGAAGATGTAGGAGAACCACCTGTTATAGGCACACTCATACGCGGACCATCTCCATTATCGCTGACAGACACCAATTCCGGTAAAGTTCCTCCTTCTAAAAGGATCTTTATTTCATCTCCCGAAAGGGTTTCGCGCTCTAATAAAGCCTTCGCCAAAATGTGTAATTTATCCGTTTTTTCCTCCAAAAGCTTTTTGGCAATTCCATAACATTCATCAAGGATAGAGCGCACTTCTTCATCAATGATTTTTGAAGTTGCCTCTGAGAATGTCTTATTTTGCCCCATGGAGTAGCCTAAAAAGACTTCGCCTTGCTGAGATCCATAGGTCTGAAAACCAAGTTTTTTACTCATTCCCCATTCAGTGATCATACGAAAAGCAATGTCAGTTGCCATCTTGATATCAGAAGAAGCGCCTGTTGTTACTTTCTCAGCGCCAAAAATCATTTCTTCGGCGATGCGTCCACCCATTGCGACTTTAAGATCCCCTAAAAGTTTTGAGCGAGATAAGGAAATACGATCCCCTTCAGGAAGGCGCATAACCATACCTAACGCACGCCCCCTCGGGATGATTGTGGCTTTATGAATAGGATCTGATTCAGGAGTATAATAAGAAACAATCGCATGCCCCCCTTCATGATAAGCTGTTAGGCGCTTTTCATCATCAGTCATGACCATAGAGCGCCGCTCTGCCCCCATTAAAACCTTATCTTTAGCCTGTTCAAATTCATACATACCAACAGCAAGCTTACCTTTACGAGCTGCCATCAACGCCGCTTCGTTTACAAGGTTTGCCAAGTCAGCACCTGAAAATCCAGGTGTTCCTCTCGCAATTGTTCGGGCATCGACATTAGGCGCCAAAGGCAGTTTTTTCATATGAACTTTTAAAATCTTTTCACGGCCAATAACGTCAGGGTTTGGAACAACCACTTGACGATCAAAACGACCTGGGCGCAAAAGTGCAGGATCTAAAATGTCAGGTCGGTTAGTGGCTGCAACCAAGATAACGCCTTGATTTTCCTCAAAACCATCCATTTCGACCAATAATTGGTTAAGAGTTTGCTCGCGTTCGTCATTACCACCACCAAGGCCCGCTCCGCGATGACGTCCAACAGCATCAATTTCATCAATGAAAATAATGCAAGGGGCGTTTTTCTTGGCTTGTTCGAACATATCACGAACACGGCTAGCGCCCACACCCACAAACATTTCCACAAAATCGGAGCCAGAAATACTGAAAAATGGAACTTCAGCCTCGCCGGCAATGGCCCTTGCTAACAAAGTCTTACCTGTTCCAGGAGGCCCTACTAATAAAACACCCCTTGGGATTTTCCCCCCCAAACGCTGAAATTTCTGAGGGTCTTTAAGGAAATCAACAACCTCTTGTAGCTCTTGCTTTGCCTCATCGATACCTGCAACGTCTTCGAAGGTAACCTTTGTTGTTTTCTCACCCATCAAACGCGCCCTTGATTTGCCAAAGCCCATCGCTTTATTGCCGCCCGATTGAATTTGCTTAAAGGAATAAAACGTCAAACCGGCAAGAAGCAGAATCGGCAACCAAGGAAGAATCAAATGGAAAAGCGAAACTTCTTGTTCTGGCGGTACAGCCCTTATAAGAACATTTTTTTCCAACAGTTTCGTAACTGTTGCTGGGTTTTCAGGGGCGTATGTTATAAACGTCCGCCCATCTTTTGTGCGCCCAAGAATGTTATGGCCACTGATGGTTACTTCTTCAACCTTACCATCGCTGACATCGTTCATAAATTGCGAATAAGCCACAGGCGGCGTTATTTGACGCGTGGATGAACCTGGAAACATCTGAAAGATAACAAAAAGAATGGCGCCAATGGCTGCCCACAAAAACAAATTACGAGTTGTATTATTCAAAACTGATTCCTCTCGAAATTTTCCCTTAACTTAATTAAATGCAGAGGTAAGTTAAAAAATGGTTATTTTGATGACTCTATTGAGCATAGAGCATGACCCAAAATACACTATTTTTAAGGGATATGGTATTGTTTTTAGCATTGATTTTTTGTTTTTTCCTGGGTGCAACAGAGCAATGCAGGAAAGTAATTATATTTTCGAGGGTGCAATAGCAATCTTGATTCTTTTTGCGCCGGCAATAAGAAAACCATCCCAGAATCCAAGAGACAAGTCAAAACCCAACTGTCTTTCTGAGCTAAAGGTTTTTTCCCAATTTTCTCTAAAGTCAACAATTCCATCCAACATAATGGCAGGGAAGTCTTCGTGACGCTCTATAATGATTCCATACAATGGAGATATGCCACTATCCTCTGTTTCATCTGGCCCCCAGCAATGCAGGGTAAGCTCATTAGTCTCAAATACAGAGCAACTAAATTCAAAATATGGGGATCCTAATTTTATATTGGGAGCACTATAAAAGATGTTGCTAACCTTAAATCCTTTCTGTGCTTCCCACGATATGGAAGCAGGATCATACATATACCTTTTATCTTCCGTGTAAAGTGCATGATCAGGTCTTTTGTCAATTTCTGGTAAGGCCTCTTTCGCAGAACTTTTTATTCTAGATGCAATCTCAGAAACAGTGGTTCTTGGACCTAAGCTTGTAGGAATAGGAAAAAAAGAACGCAGACCCACTCTTACTTGCCCATTATAAAATCTTAACATACATTGCTGCTGATCAAGGTTTTCTCTAAGAAAGTGTGAATTCGTTATAATTAAATCATGATCATCACTATGCTCAATACGTTTATCAGCCAGGATAATAGATTTATTTCCTTCTACGATGCCGGCATTTATCATCTCACTTAGTAAGGCCTTTCCTTTTTCATACCCAAATCTGTCAAGAAATTTACAAAGATCAACTGCAGTAGCGATGTCCTTTGGAAAATCGCCATTCCCATTTAGAAGGACCGTAGATAGTAAAAATAACTTCTCCTTTGATTGTTCACAACCCAATTCGATGGCTTCTTTGCAAAAATCTACGGCTTTAGTAATATTCCTTTCGACACCATCTCTTCCACCAAAAAGCATGGCCGCATAATCGTCAAGAAATATCGGTAAGTTCGTTACTGACTGCAAACATCCCAAACTTGAAGCTTCCCGGAAGAGAGATATAGCTTTGGATCTATCTTTTTCTGTATCATCAGCACCATTATAAAGTTGTAGAGCATAATTATTAAGGAATAAAGGTAAATTCATTTGTGCTAATTCTCCACCTGATTCCCCTAAACTTATTGCCTCCCGAAGAAGCCCTATAGATTTTGGAAAGTCTTTGGCAAAACCATCAGAGCCATTACCAAGCATGATTGCATAATTATTCAAAAGCATTGGTAGCCTTTCGATTGCAGCTTCAAATCCCAAGTTTGCTGCATCCCGGCAATATTCAATAGCTTTAGGAATATCTTTATCAATACTTTCTTCACCAAGAAAATGTTTCAGAGCATACACATACAAAACCCCTGCATTACCCTGAGTTGCTAATGGAAACATCACTGCGTGCTTATTTCTCGTCAACCAAAACCCAAGAGTCTTTTGCATGGCTATATTTAGACTATACTTAGCTAATTTTTTATAGGTCTCAATTATTTTTTTTTCAGGAACGGCTCTGTAAGGTCCGTTTAAAATGGGATTAAAAACAGAACGAACAGGTCTGCTTAAGAAAAATCGTATAGGCCCAGATCCCACAACAGGAAAACCATGCTCTTTTAAACAGTGATCAAAAATATATTCAATAGTAATATGGTCAGGGTTAAGACCTTTCTTAGAGCAAGGACCTGGCTTTAGAAAAATACCTATTAAAGAGGTTGAAAAAACCTCATCGAAAGATGTGGGTATTTTCTTAATAAATCCTGCTCTTAATTCAGCTTCTAGCCCAGGGTGCAAACTATTTTCTTCGGGTGTTAGGGTAACAGGATTGTAAAATGCTCCTGCTCCGTGAACTTCCTAGCCTTTATAGACACCATTTGAAACCATAACTTCATTGTATATTTTAGCGATATTAAGTGTTGGTGCAAAAACATTGAAAATTTCATTGGCAAGCTGAAGTGTAGACTGATTGTTTTGCAGAAATTGAGCTAATGGTTTATTTAAGGATTCAAATATTTCCCCTTTCTCTTGATTTTGAGCTTGCGCTAAAACTGCATCTATAAATGTTGTTGTAGCTGGTTTGGCAGGATTAACTTCAGAATAAGCATTAGCAAAATCATCATTTTCTAATGATTTTGCGGCCAAAGCATCAATTCCCAGTACAATTGACATATGGGCTTGAAATTTAAAATCTTCTTTAAGAGCAGCACTCGTTTTAGCTTTGTCATACCCCAAATAACGATCACGCAGCATATGACGTTGCCCTTTAAATCTATGACGCGTACGCGTGATAGAATAAATCATTGCCAACTTTTCTTCTTTTGTTGCAGGTCTTTTCGCAAACCCATATTTCCCACCAATGGTGGCAGAAATTTCATCTGTTATTTTTTTAAATATATCAAAGTTACCTAATATATCAGCTTTATCACGTTCATCCTCCAGATCCCGTAACCACTTCAACACTTTGATCCCTTTAGGTTTTTGATAGGGTTGATGCAGAGTTAGTGATGGCTCAAGTGAATCTGCGGCCCTTGCAGATACTAATAAACCAAAAGAGATCAACGAGAAAATAAGAAAAGTCTTAATTCCTGACTTCATATAAAAAACATACCTTTATAAAATATATTTTTTATATATCATAGTGATTGTGAGAAAAACAATTAAATTATTCATCGAAAAAATGGTTTTATTTCTAGTTTTTTTGCTGACAATCAATTTATATTATAAATAAAATATTTTTTATTTTCACCTAATTTTTTATCTCTTCTCGTCCCCCTCACTTACAGCGAAATGATACATTCCACTACTATACACCCCATCCATTTACTCCTCTATCCTTTTCATGCTAAAGACAGATTTATTGGATCCTTTATCATTAAGAGGAAATTTTGAAATTATTTAAATACCTAACCCCCATTGCTTTGGCAATCATTGGCTTTGTTTTTTATCACTGTTTACAGCAAAAAAAAGACCCCTCCACCCTATTCTTTGATAAACATCATCAGGCAACAGACAGTGTTGTTAAGCTTTTGGGATTAACGGGCATTCGAATTCAAAATGACTCTTTGACGCCGGACAAAGATTGGCCTGAGTCAAAAGTAACCTTAAAATCTAGATCCTTAGAGGAAATCACAGATGCTGTTCAAGGAAAAATCAGCCCTCTTGTAATTTGGAAACGTTCTAATAATAAAGAAAGATGGGAAGCCAATCTCCCCTTTTCTCTTTCAGAAAACCAAATGGTGAAAATTAAAGAGATCATTTCTAATAATCTCAATTTGAAGGAGGAAACGAAACCAGCTTTAAAAACGTATCAAGGAGTCCTTTTCTTAGGCTCAACTCTTAGTTCTGTTAGAAAGCGTCTTTCCTATCTGAACAAATTGATTGATTCAAAAACTATTATCACGCCGGCTCAAGTCTATGTTTTATCTGGAGAGAGAAAACTGGATAAAGCTATAGGTGAAGATAAAGAAGCGCTTTTGAATCCAAATAACGGTAGCATAAGCTTTAATTCAGATTGGAAAGGGCCTGTTCCCTTTCCAAACAATGAAACAGATATGATTAAGATTGTTTTTGATCAATCAAAACATCCAGCCTTAAAAGATGAAAATATTATTTTTGTGCATACTTTAAAAAATAAAGGTGAAATTAGGGCCACTACCGAAACAACTATCTATAAGTGGTTAGACTCTTGTAAACCTGCTGCTGGTCTATATTTAGCCATCTCTAATCAGCCTTATGTTTTTTATCAAGCTCTTTCAATCCAAAAATCTTTATTAAAAGCTGGACGTCAAGACATTCACGTAGAAGTGGTAGGGCCTGGCAAAACACCTGGAACAATTCCTGATAAAACACCAGAACTGGAAATAACTGTCCTTTTAGATAACCTAGCTCGTATGTTTTACGAAATGGCTGAAATTAGAAGGTTAAGCGTCCAGATAAAGAGCTAAAGCTCTTTATCTCGTTGCCTTGCAAGGCGTGCTTCATCTCCAAGGTGCGCTTGATTGCGACTTGCAGCAAGTTGGACTTGTTTATGGCGCTCCATTGCGCGCTTTTTCTTTTCTATAGGTTGATCATAACAATGAGGGCAGCTGACGCCGGGTTCATAATAAGGGGATTTTTTATCCATTTCTGAAATAGGCAGTCTGCACCCATGACATTGATCATACGATCCGAGAGCAAGCTTATGTTTAACCGAGACGCGCTGATCAAAAACATAACATTCCCCTTCCCACGTACTTTCATTTTCAGGAACATC
Organism: Alphaproteobacteria bacterium; assembly: GCA_019749935.1. GTDB lineage: Bacteria > Pseudomonadota > Alphaproteobacteria > Paracaedibacterales > CAIULA01 > CAIULA01. Next base: position 64,551 of record JAIEPD010000002.1, on the reverse strand, counting down.
TTCCAAATATTTTAGAATGCCACCTTTTAAATGATAAACCTCTTCAAATCCTTCTGAGAGCATATAGGATGATGCCTTTTCGCAGCGAATTCCTCCTGTACACATCATGGCTATTTTTTTATGTTTTTGAGGGTCTAAATTCTTTTTCACAAATTCAGGGAACTGTGTAAAGCATTCTGTTTCAGGGTTGATGGCTCCTTTAAAGGTGCCAATTTTGACTTCATAGTCATTGCGCGTATCAATAAGGATTACGTCAGGATCATTAATAAGGCTGTTCCAATCCTTTGGATCCACATAGTGTCCAACTTTTTTTGTTGGGCTTACACCAGGAACACCTAACGTCACAATTTCTTTTTTAAGGCGAACTTTAAGACGTAAAAATGGGGAAGTTTTCGCAAAGGATTCTTTGTATTCAAGATTATCAAACCGCTTATCATTTTGAAAAAAGGCCAGAAGCTTATCGATTCCTTCTCTTGGACCTGCAACAGTCCCATTAATCCCTTCAGAGGCCAAAAGCAAAGTGCCTTTGATTTTATTTGCTTCGCATAGTTGTTTCAATGGCAATTGGAGTGCCTTGTAATCCTCTAAGGCAATAAACTTATAAAGTGCAGCAACAACAATCATTTGGACCCAAAAAGCAATAAATAATTTTGGGTCATATTAGCGGATATACACAAGAAAATGCAACCAAAGCCTTAGACACTATACGAATACATAAGGCTAAAAAACGTTTACTAAAAAAGCTACCAGAATAACACCAAGGAAACCTAGGACCAGTTTTCTGTATAAAAGCTCAGGCCATGCACATTCAGCCGTTGTTCCATTTTTGAGTGAAAAAATTGTCATTTCATCTTGCCCTCTAAATTCAAAAACGCTCGGCTTATGAATGGAGAATTCGCTTTCTTCCCAAACGTTTTCGTCCCCTTGTTCATGACTAATATCAAAGAGAGGGGAATTGGTTTTGTTTTTCTGAACAATTCTAGAAAAACTATTGTAATACAAATTCTGAAGAAGAGATCCGTGCATCTTTTAAGACTCCCACGGTTGCGATTTATATTCATCTACCATACTAGTTGATGTTACATTTTATTGCACCCCGTAAAAAATACTGATCAGCCTCTTTTTTAAAAAATCTATTTTAGCTCGTTTTCTAAGCTTCTTTTATCACTTCTTATAAAATAGCGAGGGATAGCAAAATTACCTTCCATTTTATATAAACGGTTCTCAATTTCTTCAACGGACAAATCATTAAACGCTGAAGAAATAACTTTAATCTTTTGAGCTTCGGACTTAGCGGTTCTGGGCTTACTATCTTCTAATGCTAACCATAAAGCGCATAGAGTCAAATTTTGACGATGTCTTCTTAGTAAAGGACTGTCTTCCTGTCTGTCTCGGTTTTCAAGATCTCCCATTATTTTTTCTCGCAAAAGTATTAGATCAGGTATTATCGTCGACTCTGTTAAGGCAGTCTCCACCTGCTGCTCAGGTTTTTTTATTGTAGCTCTCAGGAAATTCATCACCGCAAGAAATTCATCTTTTGTTGCCTTACGTTTAGTATTCACTTTATAAAAAGGGTTACTTCCATTTAGGATTTCTAGCCCTGCGTCATTTGCAATTTCACGCTGAGCGTCTAGATCAAGAATATCCTTTTGATCAATAAAGTGATTTGCTCGTGTAATAAGATTAATAGTACGAATTGCTGCCGGTAATCTGCTTGATTTTTCTTCTTGCCCTCTAAACTCATTATCTTTTTTAAGTAAAGCTTTTATGACATCAGGTTTAAACACTTCCAACTCCCATGAATGAGAATTATGTTTATTATGAGATGATATATTCAATCCAATCAAAAAGGCCTGAGCTGCAGAATATTCTCTTTTATTTCTAAAATTTTGATTATTATATAAATAATCCCAGAAATTTGAATCTATGGTACCGTGTTGATCCTGGGTACTAACAATTCTAAAATAATCCGTAAAGGTTAGTTTTTTTCCAGTTGTTTTAAATTCGCTCAAATAATCAGGTAACGTAAAAGATCCATTTAAGACAAGAGTGCTAACAAACTTTACGGGATTAGTCTCCAGTTTCTTGGCTGGCCTAGATAAAAGTGTGTGAATCCTTTGCCTTTTCATATTTTCATCAAAGTAATACTCTAATTCTTTCTCAAAAGGCTTTGGAAATTGTTTAATTTTTTCTGCTAAATGAGGATATATTCTAAGTAGTTTATCAAATTGCTGTTTACTTATAACAAGTTCTTTTGATTTTCTTATATAATCAGCCTGAGTCATACTGAATAGGATCGCATCCAAAAATATTGGATCCTGATAATCAGGATCGGTTTCTTTATCAGTCTTGTAGGTATCATTGTCTGCATATCCAAAGAAGTCATTAAATAAAGTGTCCCTTTGGAATACATGAAATATCCCACGTTCACCTGCTTTTATAAACTTTATTGCTTTCTCATCTATTGGATCTTCATTAGGTGTCTTTGTTAAAGCGTTTATGAAACCGCCGAGCGCACTCGTCTCTTTTTTAAAACAGTCAACGATATAGTAGTATACTTGAGCATTAACAGGAACCATGAACAAAGGAATACCCATTCCCTTAAGTTGAACCCTTAATAACCCACGAGAACCATTTAGAACAAAAGCATAATAAATCTTTTCTGCTTGCTCATCAAAACGAAGTTTTTGAGCCACGGTCGCCAGAAGGCTCGGTGCAATATCTTCCATAAACTTTTCTTTTATAGTATTGGTCTCTGGATTATAAAGACTTACTTTAAATTTCTTTGCTAAAACTTCATAAACATTAATGGGAAGAAGAGAGCCTTCAACAAGATCTGTGGCAAAATCCCCATCATTATCTGGCTCTAATAGCAGTTCAGGAAAGCGTGAAATGTAGTCTTGTATTTGATCGTTTAGAGCTTTGTTGCTACCAGATATCTTGAATTGGCGAAACAAATGATGAAAAATAGTCTCGCCATTCTCTCCTCTAAAAGATGTTATGTCATGGTCAGATTTGCCGTACAAATAATCAATTATTTCGTGAGACGGGGCCATTGGCTTCATTGCCATTACCGGCCAGGAAATAAACACAACAAAAACACTGATAATTAATGAATACATTTTCCACTTCCCATCTCTCAAAAGCATAATAAATTATATTATTTATTTAATTAATAAATAGTAAAAATTCTTAATAAAGACCTGCGCAATAGCCGCCATCAATCCTGCCAGCATATCATCAATCATAACACCAAGAGCCGCTGTTTTTCTAGACTTTGCTAATTTTTTGTCAACCCACCCAATAGGCCAAGGTTTCCAAATATCAAAGATTCTAAACAAAAGAAAACTTCCCCAGAGAATTAGAGGAGAAAGAGAAAAAAAGAAACCAACAAGACCGATTGTTAAAAAAAGTCCAGCAACCTCATCAATCACAATAAAACTAGGATCCATATCCTTATAAGACATTTTCTGTAGTACATAAGCACTTGAGATCCACCCAAGGCTAAATGTTATAAGAGATGCCCAGATAAAGATAATAGGCTGAAGGGGAAAATATACTAAGCCCAAAAGGGACACACACAAACCTGCCAAAGATCCCCACGTCCCTGGTGCATATGGTAAATAACCAACACCTAAAACCGTAGAGAAAATATGGCAAATTTTATGCATGAATTCTGGAGGAATTTTTGGTTGCGGGGGCTGGATTTGAACCAACGACCTTCAGGTTATGAGCCTGACGAGCTACCGGGCTGCTCTACCCCGCGTCAACATTCAACATTAGTACTTGATTTAATTTAGAAATGCAACAAGAACTTAACATCACCTTAAGATTTCCCTTATATACCCAATGAATTTCAAAAGAGCTGCAGGAAAACAAGGATCGAGGAGCGTAAGTGTATGTAGAATACACGCACACCACAGATCTCCGCAGTTTGACGAACAGGTGTTTTGAAACACGAATGGTATAAGCCTTGATTTTTTTAATTTTTCCTGTATTTTAATATGTGTAGTTAGTTAACATTTTTTAGAAAGGAGTTGAGTTAATCCGTGGAAGTTACCGTAAGAGACAATAACGTTGATCAAGCATTGCGTGTTTTGAAGAAAAAAATGCAACGCGAAGGAGTGTATCGCGAAATGAAGCTGCGTCGTCATTTTGAGAAACCGTCCGAGAAACGTGCCCGCGAGCAATCAGAGGCAGTACGTCGCTATCGCAAACTAATGCGTAAACGCTTAGAGCGCGAAGGCTACTAAAATCCACAGACTCAACGAGTTATGGAGAAGGCCTGTTTTAATAAAAGTGGGCCTTTTTTTATATGACCAAACAACGAACACTTCTAATCACAGGCTCTGCAAAACGCATTGGAAAATCAATTGCGACACATTTTGCCTCGCAAGATTGGAATGTGGCGATTCATTATAATGCCTCAAAAAATGAAGCCTTAGAGCTTTTAAAGGAACTTTCCAAATTTGAAGTTAAAAGTGCCGCTTTCCAGGCTGATTTAAGAGATGAATCCTCTTACTCAACTCTTATAGATAAGGTTAATCAAGAGTTTGGCGTTCTTGACTGTTTAATTAATAATGCCTCAAGCTTTGAATATGATTCAGTCCAAACAGCAGATAGAAAAAGTTGGGATTTGCATATGGAGGCTAATTTACGAGCCCCTTTTGTTTTGTCTCAACAGTTTGTAGAGCAACTTCCTGAAAATACTTTTGGCAATATTATCAATATTTTAGATCAACGCGTGTGGAACTTAACCCCTCACTTTATAAGTTACACCCTTAGTAAAGCGGGACTTTGGACCTTAACGCAGATCTTAGCTTTAGCTTTGGCTCCTAAAATTCGCGTGAATGCAATTGGCCCTGGCCCAACACTGATCAATTATAATCAAAGCGAAGATCATTTTAAAAAGCAGTGCGAAAGTACCCCACTTCAAAGAGCGCCTGAATTAAAAGAAATAGCTGAGGCTATTCAGTTTATTTTGAATGCCCCTTCACTGACAGGACAGATGCTTGCCCTTGATAATGGGCAGCACATGGGGTGGGCCTTTCCAAATCAATCTGTTTCGGTATACGATTAAAATATAAAGATCATCTTTTAGGTATCCAAATGCTCAGCACGCGAAAAGAACCTCATTTCTCTGTTGATTTCGAATATGATGAGCCGGCCCCTTCAAATCAGGTCAAACACACATGGTCGATTGTCATAGAAGACCTTTTGATCCAATGCAAAATAGGTGTTTATCCTCATGAGATGAATAATCCTCAAGATGTACTGATCAATTTAGAATGCAATTACTTGGCAGCTTTACCTCAGTCCAATACTGATACTTCACAAATTCTGTGCTATGCAACCTTAGCAAAAGACATTGAGGCCATTGCGAATAAAGAACATATCTATTTTATAGAGAATTTGGCCGAAACAATTGCCAATCATTGCTTGGAAGACGTCCGTGTACAAAAAGTTAAAATTAGCGCAATGAAAGTAAATGCTTTAGATGCGGCTAAGGCGGTTGGAGTTAAGATTACAAGAACCAGGCACGCTAAAAACTTTTAATAAGCAATCTTCATATTTGACAAAAGGCATGCTTAAAAGTTATAGTCACCTTTATGAAATGAGTCATACTGTGGCGGAGTAGCTCAGTTGGTTAGAGCAGCGGAATCATAATCCGCGTGTCGGGGGTTCGAGTCCCTTCTCCGCTACCACAATCACGTAATCTTTTAAATCATCCAGGAAAATAACTGTGAAAATTAATGGGAATTCTATTCGAATTGGAAATCTAATTGAGCATCAAGGCAAGCTTTGGGTTGCCGTTAAAACACAGCATGTTCAACCTGGTAAAGGTGGAGCTTACATGCAGGTTGAGCTAAAAAACCTGGTTGATGGCGGTAAGATGAATGAAAGATTCCGCTCATCTGAACAAGTTGAGCGTATTTATTTGGATGAATTTCCGTACCAATACCTTTACGCAGAAGGTAATGATTTAGTCTTTATGGATCAAGCGACGTTTGAACAAATTACTTTATCCAAAGATTTTGTAGGGGATGCAGCTGCTTTCTTGCAAGACGGAATGATTGTTGATGTTTCCTCCCACGAAGGAAAGCCTTTAAGTGTTAAACTGCCAGACACAGTTGTGTTAACCATTCAAGAAGCTGAACCCGTTGTTAAGGGACAAACCGCTTCTTCTTCTTATAAGCCAGCCATTTTGGAAAATGGTCTTAGAGTGATGGTTCCCCCTCATATTGATTCCGGAATGCGTATCGTCGTTAATACAGAAGACGCAACGTATGTTGAGCGCGCAAAAGACTAACCCTTTTTCAAAATCAAGGAATATTTCATGTCAACTGGGCGCATCACAACTCTCTCACCAATTTTGAATGTTATGACTGCGGCTGCTGAAAAAGCGGCACGTGGCATGCTCCGTGATTTTGGAGAATTAGAGCATTTGCAGGTGTCAAAAAAGGGCCTGGGTGATTTTGTGTCAACTGCCGATAAGCGTTCCGAGAGCATTCTTATTCAAGAGCTTTCAAAAGCGCGTCCAGGATATTCTTTTTTAACTGAAGAAACAGGTGAAATTCCAGGAACAGATCCAGAGTATTGCTGGATTATCGACCCTTTAGATGGAACATTAAACTTTTTACACGGCATTCCTCATTTTGCAATTGTGATTGGCCTTAAAAAAGGTGATGAAATTATTGCCAGTGTGACTTATGCCCCGATTCAAGATGAAATGTATTGGGCTGAAAAAGGCAAAGGGGCATTTTTAAATCAACGCCGCCTACGTGTTTCTGGTCGAAGGCTTTTAGAAGAAGCGGTTATTGCGGTTGGAACACCTTTCGGAACGCATGGAGACCCTTCTCTTTTCCAAAAACGACTTGAAAAGATTATGCCGATCACAGCCGGAACAAGAAGATTTGGGGCAGCTGCTCTTGATTTAGCCTATGTTGCCTCAGGCAGATTTGATGCTTTTTTTGAAGATCATCTTAAACCATGGGATATGGCAGCCGGGATTTTGCTTGTGAAAGAAGCTGGCGGTTATGTAACAGAAGCCAATGGCGGGAAAAATATGCTAGCAACAGGTAGCATTTTAGCCGCAAACGAATTTTTGCACGATGGTTTGCAAAAAATCATCGCAAGCGTTGAGTGAGTTTTATTTTTTCCCAGGAGAGGCAGAAGACCCAGCTAAAATTCCACCATCTAAGATCATTTCTGAACCCGTTGTATACGATGACTCATCGGATGCTAAATAAAGGCTGCATAAGCAACTTCTTCAGAAGTTCCCATCCTTTTTAAAGGAATCCCTTCGGCAAGTTGTAGCCAAGCAGCTTCTGGGCTTTTATCCTTAGGAAGCATTTTATCCCACATTGATGTCTGAATGGCCGCAGGGTGGATAGAATTACAGCGAATGTTATATTTATTTTCTGCACAATATAAAGCAACTGTCTTGGTGTGATTTCGAATTGCAGCTTTACTAGAAGCATAAGGCGCCATTTGCGGCACCCCAACAATGCCAGAACGAGAGGAGATATTAACAATAGAGCCACTTCGTTTTTGCTTCATTAAACCAATTGCGTACTTACATCCCAAAAACACACTATCAAGATTAATTTGATGAATGGTTTTCCAATCTTTAAGCGAACAGTTTTCAGGGTCTTGAGGGCCTAAACCTTGATTAACCCCGTTGATACCAGCGTTATTGACTAAAACATCAAGCCTTCCAAATTGCTCTTGAATCCAGCATGTAATGTTCTGCCAATCTGCTTCTTGACTAACATCTAGATGCTTATAAAAGGCAGAACTGCCAATTTCAGTTTCTACTTTTTGCCCTAGATCATCTTCTAAATCCGTTAAAATAACAACAGCACCCTCTTTTGCAAACAGCAGTGCGCAAGCTTTTCCAATCCCACGAGCTGCACCCGTTATTAACGCAATTTTATTTTTTAAGCGATCACTCATACTCTCAGGCCGCTTTTTTTAAGGATAACGCATTCCATTCAGCCTCAAGCGCTGAAACCAGTTCGTTTATCATCTGAGGTGTGTGCGCTGGCGTTACAGTTATTCGAAGGCGCTCTTGGCCTTTTGGTACTGTTGGATAGTTAATTGGCTGTACGTAAATCCCATAATTTTCCAACAGATTTTGGGCTAATAAACGGCACAAATAGGCATCTCCAACTAAAATTGGGATAATATGGCTTTTTGAATTAACAAAACGCACCGAACTTTTGCTGAGTTTGTCTTTTAAAAGAACAACATTTTCCCAAAGTTTTTCCCGATAGGATGAATCACTTTTCAAAATCTCAATGGATTTCTGAGCCGCTGCAGCAACCGCTGGTGGTAGAGACGTTGTAAAGATAAAACCAGAAGCGTAACTTCGTACATAATCGACAACATCTTCTTGGCTTGTAATGTAACCACCAACAACGCCATAAGCTTTGGCAAAGTTACCTTGGATCATATCGATTTGATGACTAAGGCCAAGAGATCCAGAAACCCCCTCACCCTTATCACCATAAATTCCAACAGCATGGACTTCGTCTAGATAAGTAAAAGCATTATATTGCTTCGCTAAATCACAAATTTCTTTAATGGGCGCAATATCGCCGTCCATTGAATACACAGAAACAAAGGCGATAATTTTGGGACGATTACTATCAAAGCTAGCTAATTTGGTTTGTAGGTCCGCAAGATCATTGTGACGGAAAACGTGCCTTTCTGCACGGCTATGACGGATGCCTTGAATCATGGAGGCGTGAATTTTTTCATCACTGAGGATAACGCAATTCTCAAGCCCTTCGCCTAGAGCACACAACGAAGCCTCGTTAGCAGCATAGCCTGAGACAAACACTAAGCCTGCATCTTTTTTATGAAGGTCAGCCACTGTTTGTTCTAAGGTCACATGGTTATAGTTAGTGCCTGAAATATTGCGCGTTCCGCCTGACCCTGTGCCATATTTTTGCGCTGCTTTTGAAAAAGCCTCAATCACTTCTGGATTATGACTCATTCCCAAATAGTCGTTGCTACACCAAACAATGACTTTTTTAGAATTTTTCCCTTTATGCCACAAGGCATAAGGCGCCTCACCCACTAAGCGCTCTAGGTTTGTAAAGACGCGATACCGATGTTCAGCTTTTAAGGGCTGTAGTTTTTCTTTTAATAAGGCTTTATAGTCAATCATTGCGACTTTATAATGCCCTAATTTTGGGTTAAAAGTACAGTAACAACTCAAACATAAAAGATATTTTGATGGAAACTGCCCCTTTTTCTAAACCTGCTGTTTCTTTGGAAGAAATTCCCATTCTTTCCGTTAGCGAGATTTCTCAGACTTTAAAAAGGTTTGTAGAAGGTAATTTCAATAAAATCCGCGTCCAAGGGGAAATTTCAGGCTTGAAACGCCACACATCTGGACATTCCTATTTTGCCCTTAAGGATAAAGATGCTGTTTTGGATGGGATTTGTTGGCGAGGGACTGCTCTTGGCATCACCCTTGAAGAAGGGCTTGAGGTCATCGTTCAAGGAAGGCTTACAACATATCCAGGACGTTCTAAATATCAAATCGTGATCGAATCTGCCAAAGCGGCTGGCCAAGGCGCGCTTTTAAAATTACTGATGGAGCGAAAAGCAAAGTTAGAAGCCGAAGGGCTGTTTGAACGCAAGCGTCCCCTACCCTCTTTTCCCAATCGAATCGGCATTATTACATCAGCAACAGGAGCTGTAATCCAAGACATTCTCCATCGTTTAAATGATCGTTATCCCTGTGAGGTTATTGTCTGGCCTGTTTTGGTTCAAGGGCCTGGTGCTGCCGATCAAGTCACAAATGCAATTGATGGGTTTAATAGACTGCCGCCTCACCAACTACCAGACCTTTTAATCGTAGCAAGAGGTGGAGGAAGCCTTGAGGATTTGTGGACATTTAATGAGGAAAATGTAATAAGAGCGACTGCAAACAGTCAAATTCCAATCATTTCGGCAATAGGTCACGAAACAGATACAACACTGATTGATTATGCATCGGATCTAAGGGCGCCGACACCAACAGCAGCAGCAGAACTGGCAACGCCTGTTTTATCGCAAATCTTATATACATTAGAACTGTATTCAGAGCGATCAAAATCTTTGATGAATCGCCACCTTGAGAATCAATTCGTACATGTAAGAGGCCTTGGTCGCGGCCTACCTGATCCAAAAGTTTTACTTGAAACAGCAACGATACGACTTGATGATTGGGTTGAACGCTTTCATTTAGCCCAGTTGAGTTTGCTTAAAAATAAATATAATATTTTGGTCAATATAGCTTTGCGTCTTCGTCATCCAAAGCAGACTCTCGATATAGCTGCCACTGAATTGAAACAGCATAATCAAAATTTTATAAAAGCATCCACCCATTATTTTGACAGATATGAGCAGAACCTTAGGATGATATCGATGTGTTTAGAACAAGGTTCCTATCAGCGGGTTCTGGAAAGAGGATTTTGTTGGATCAGTGATGGTAATACTGTTCTCACCTCTGTAAGTGATTTTTCAAAGCATATGGGAAAGGTTGTGAGTTTAAATTTTGCTGATGGCGAGGTTAAAATCAAACCTCAACCGATTTGATGTAGGTGATGACAAATTTTCTAATATAAAGCCTATCAACATGACTTCAGAAGCTAGCTTCAATAAAATCAAAGCTAACTTATCTAAAGGTTCGAAAGCATTGGATATGCTAAATAATTAAGAATATTCAATCTTGCTGATCATTCTGAATTTAGTTGCATAACGCACTAATGGCCCTATTTAATTAAATTCTGAATGAGAATAATTTCCCCCCTTTATAATAGAATTTACTGTAATGTTTCTTATTGTTTAATTTCTTGTGGTTCAAGAATTAATGGGTATGCTTATTTTAAGACTGTTTACTTTATTTTTTGTTTTAACGGTATTTCCTTTTACTACTGTGGCAATGGATTTAGATAACATTTTACAATCCAAACCTTTTGATATGGATGAAAAAACTTATCTTTCAACTTGGCGTGACGCAACAAACCAAAACGCATTCCATATCATTAACAAAAATCAATTTGATCAACTTGTAGATATAATTGGAGATGATTTAGCCTGCGATCTCCTTGCAGAAAAAAACTACAAAGCCTGCGTAGCAATCGATAAATTGAAAGATAAACTTACCCAGGTATGTCTTGATGAAAATGGCAATTTAGATGCACGTTTTGCAACCTTGACAACGCAACATAGCAATGAAAAAAACCTTCTTTTTGATCAGCTTATAGATATAGTTAGAAAGATAGTTGGAGATACTGTAGACAACTATCTTCTTGCAGAAAAAAACTACAAAACCTGCTCCCCCGATTATTCTATCGATAGATTTATCTCTAACCTTCATGGCGTAGATTGTAATGAAAAAAACCCTCTTTTTGATCAACTTGTAGGTATGGTTGGAGAGAGCAGAGCCAAAGCTCTCCTTGCAACAACAACCTACGAGGCCTACTTCGCAATCGATAGATTTTTTGATGTAGAAAACAATTTAAATCCCCGGCTTGTGACCCTATTGACAACCCGGCTTGGCAATGAAAACTATACACTTTTAATGATGTTAGCTATGCGAAATAATATCGATAGAAAATTAGAAATACTTCAATCTCAAGGCATAGACATCGATCAAACTGATCTTTACGGCAACACTGCTGCAGCACTAAATGCGCATTGGAAAGATCCTATTGATATTCACGGCAACACTGCTGCAGCACTAAATGCGCATTGGAAAGATCCTGTTGATATTCACGGCAACAGTGCAGTGGCACCAAATGCGCGTTGGAAGGATCCTGTTGATATTCACGGCAACAGTGCAGTGGCACCAAATGCGCGTTGGAAGGATCCTTATAATAACATTAGTATTTTTATGACTTTTAATAATCCTGATATGGATGCATACAAAGAATTAGGATTATCAACTGAATTATTAGCAAAAATCTGTAACAAGTGTACTTATCCAGCCTACATAAGACGACTTGCGGGTGCTAAAAGTCTTATAATTGGTAAACATGATTTTATAGCTATTGTTTTCAAGGCAATTCGCGATCAAGAACAAACAGATGCTCATCATGCCTTTCTCCTAAAGAGTCCACCTACTCATTCAGTGTCTGGCATAGAAAGCGGATTTGCTTTCCTTGATTATTTTTGTGCGTATCTGAACGTATTAAGATGAAATAATGCTATCTGGGACAACCCCGTGAAATTTAGTAATACTATAAAAGGATAGCTATCAACGCGAATCAGGGCCTAAAAATTAGATAAACCCTCTTCAAAGACTAATCTAAAGTTATGATGCAACCAAGGACCTTGTGATCAGCCCTCAGGAAAATTATATTTTAGTAAGATATATCAGTTTTCCTATGACAAGCGAAGCGCGACTATAGCATCTCTAGCAGCTTATCTGTTTTTAATCCGGAATTCGCGTTATAAACACTAATACTGAGTGATGTAGTTTGTAAATATGGACTTTTTGGAAGATAATTTTATTTGGGCTCTCATTTTTTTGTTAAATTTTTATTAAATTTAACATTAATGCGGAATCCCCACCCAAATTTCTCACCCACCAAAAAGGGCGGGGGGAATACCCTCTAACCAATAATGGCAAAATGGCATATCTCTCCCGTCCAGGCATTTTCCCACTTAAAAAACCTGTCAAACCCTTCATCAGAAATAAACGTCTATGGACAGCACTTCCTATCCTATCTCATGAAATAGATTTTATTTTCTAAATGTCAAGGGCAGCAGCCAATTTATTCACATATACCCAAAGAATTTCAAAAGGCCTGCAGGAAAACAAGGACCGAGGAGCGAAAGTGTATGAGTAATAGATGCGCACCGAAGGTTCCGAAGTTTGACGAACAGGTATTTTGAAAGGCGCTGGGTATAATATGCAATTAATGCTTGCCACGTTTAACATGAGAACGACTCATGATGATCGAAAATATCCTCAGAAAAGACCCTATAGGCAAGCTATGAGTCTATACAATACAGACAATCCTTTGTTCCAAGGACAAAAGACACAGCTTTGCTGCAATTCAGATAACTTGAAATTTTTTTGGGGTACCCAAAATATTTCAAAAAGCCAGGGAGGCATTTGAGGGGAACGAACCCGGAATTTGAAACAGGAAGGGTATAACTATCTGATTTTCTTACAAACATAGGTTGGGAACATTCTCTGCTTATCATAAATAACTTTTAGTATTTCGAATCCAGCCATCCCCAATTGTTCTTTAACCAATTCTTCTGATCTGAAAATCTGCCAACGCATTTCACAGATGTCTTTAACGATCGCAAGCTGCTTCTTCAATGCAGCGCCATCATACGGCTCTGCTGATGCAGGAGGAGACAAATGGCTAATGATTAAAATTCCTTCGGGCTTTAGGGCAGCTGCAAAAGACTCATAGAGTCTTATAACCTCAGTATCACTTTTGATATAAAAATTCAGCCCATTACTGACCAAAACATCAGCACCTTTTATATAACTGGAGAGAACAAAAGCGTCTCCTTGATGAAACTCTTTATCACATTGCAAAGTTTTCGCATAACTAGCTGATGCTTTCTCCATCCACAAAGCCGCTTCAGGATCAAGATCAACCCCTATAAAGCGCACATCCTTTTTCTCTGTTGCATCCAATGTTAACAGATCTTCCATTGTCCCCGAGGGAACAGAAACAAAAGTTTTAGCACCTGCGTTCAGATAACCTTGCAATAAATCCTGGAAAATAAAGAAACGTTCATGCGTTGCTCTAAAGATAGGGGCATCAGATGCCATCCATCTGCCAACATTGCTTGATTCTCCGCCCTGACGAAGGATAGCTTCAGCAGTCCAAAAACCATTCAGTCCCTGATGCATTAAAAGCCATTTGCCCAAACCGTTGCATTTCGCCATTTCATCAAGAATTTTTAAAATATCATCTAAGGGCAGAGATAATAACTGTGGGTCTGTTGCTTTAAGGCGATCTTTGATTAAAGCAACTCTCTCTTCAACGGCAGCTTTTGAATCATTAACAACCGTATGGCTGAACATTTTAGGAGTTTTTACCGAACCAAAATACATTTGAGTTGAAGCTATGCCAGTTGCAACCGCTGCCATGATAATAATTCTTCTCATAAATTTATTTTTCGATGTTGTGTCTTTTTATAGGAGTAACGGACTTTAAAACGTATAGCAAGTTGAATGATGTTCTTTTATAAAACTTTGAGCCTGACTTCCTAAACTTGTCTGAATGACGAATTTCGTGAATACAGGCTCTAAATACTTTGGGCTACCTAGTATGCTGCATCCTTAAACACATGATCATCATAACGATCATAAAGCTTTTGGAAACGAGCCTTTGAATTTATCGCCTGTCCGTTTGGAAGTCTGCCTTGTAGTTCATTATCTATCATCTCAAAAATATCACTTTTAGAGCCCTTAAATGCCCTACTATAATATTCTCTCCCATAACCAAGCATACCAAAATAAGTATGCAATGTAATAACAGCGCAACTCACCTGATGTCTTAAAAGTCTTTCTGCGTTAGCAATATCAAGCGGTGAATCAAGACATTGGAATAATCGGTCCTTTACTATTTGAATGCCTTGCACAATCTCTGATTCTTCTAGTTTTCCGCTTACTTTTGCTACTTCATTTAGTACTTTGTCTCCCAAGCTTACGCATCCTTTAAATAGCAAGTTACCAGCACGAGGTGAAAGTTTTCCTGAAAAATTAAAACCAAAAGTGCCGCCCTTAGCTAACATATTTGAAACAGCAGTTGAAGATGAATCTTGATAACTAGCAATCCATTCTAAACTACGCATAGCCGTTGGTATTTTCTTTCTAGCCAAAATATCTTCTTCCCATTTCTTAAAGTCTGATTCAGCGCTTTTATCTAAATAACCCTCGTGGCGCCTTTTAGCTAATTCCCTACCGAATTTTCCAAGTCGGCACTCTTCTTCTTCATCCACCATTTTAAAAAGGCTTTTCCATAATTCGTTTGGATCCGCTTGATATTGAACATGATCGACTTTTTCTTGAAGAAAAGCAAGATGTGATGATGTTTGCTGTTGCGAGTGGACCAAACGCAGAACAAGCGAGGGATCAAAATCCGAACGGTCGCGATACGGAAGGTGTGAAAGATCTGCCCATAAACCTTGCAATGGTCTGTTTTTTAAACTTTCAACGAATAAAACAACCTGAGAATCTTGATATGGATCTATTGTGGCATAAAGTGTTTTTATGGATTCAAAACTATTTCCAAATTCATCAACTTGATTAAAATTAGTAATACCTTTTGCCTTTACCTCAGCAAGTAATTTATTAAAGTCTTTTTGATCTCTTGCTTCAGAAGCTCTTTTCATGAGCGGGGTTACTTTAAATCTGCCCGGTTTAACCCAAACAGAAGGATCTAGCTCTTTTAAAAGATCTGTTCCCCAACGTTCCAGCATTATCATTGATTCAGCTGTTTCTGTTCCAGGGGAAGCTTCTCTTAATAAATCTAAGAACTCTGCATTATCACGGATTAAATTACGAAGCTGATGTAAAGATTTTTGTTTAGAATGATCTTCGTCATTTAGGATAATAGCTAATTGTGCTAAATTATAGCCTTTACTATTGCGATACTCGCGCAGAATCTGTGGAGCGCTTTTTCTTTCTGCAAGGTTAATGATAGTATTTAGGATAGTTAAATCATGAACATCCAAAACGTCTTTTGTAAAAGGAATATTATCTGCTAAATAAGTCTCTATAACCACATAAAAAAGAGGTTCAAATCTATATCTTACCTCATAACTTGATGCTTCATAGGTTTTTTTAGCATAAAAGGAAACTAGAGAACTTCCATCTGGAAGGCGATAATCTCTTAAAAGTCTTCGTCCCTCAGGTGTAGCAGTTAAACTCTGGAAATATTCACTAAATTCCTCTAATTTTTGCCCCTGTAAAGCCAGAGGGGAGGATTCTATAATGGTCCTTAACTCTCTTTCTTTTGCGTGTACTGTCCTTGTTGCACTGTCCCATTGATCGGTTTCATCCGAGTTTAGAGAATCCAAGCCCTTTTTTTCTAAGAACTCAATCGTCACCTTAGCTTTATTCATATCCTCAATCAAAACTGCAGCTTTTGCCTTTAAGAGTTTAAGTTTTTCCTCTAGGAAAGTGGCCTTTAGCTGTTTGGCAACAATATTATCATCACTTAGCCCGATCTTCCTCAAAATAACATCTAAACTAGCCAGAGATTCTTCTTCTGATAACGGCATTATACCCCGGGTATCGGGTAGTAAAAGAATTTCAGGCCCTGTAACTTGTATTAAAGACTTTAATCCTTCATATTTCTTTGCTTTTACAAATTCATGGGGCATTCTAGCTTTAAAAAGATAGTGCAGTAATTTGAGGGGGAGCTTGCTTGGAGGCTTTCCTTGATTCAAGAAATAGGAGGCAAACTGGTTTCCCACCCTATCCAGACCATTAGAATAATTATGAAAACTTACGACTACATTTATTAGGCCCCATTCAGGACTGCTACCATTTTCTGGATTTTCAGGACCTATTTTATTTCCAAAAACCTTTTTAAGAATAGCATCACTATCCGATGCATACACATCACCACTGATCAACACGACACCTAAAATTACAACGGCTATGCGTAGTAATTTAAAATTACGGTAACGAAAATCTGAAAAAATCTTGGAAATTATTATTTGAGCTTCTCCATCCTATAAACAATTTAGATTATAAATTTGTAATTATTAATAATTTACAAATATAGCAAAAACTACTGAACTTACCAATAAAATCTTATTTTTGCTTCCGTTTATATAATTGTTGCTGCCCGTTATAATAAACAAAAAGCAAACAACGCTTCAGATAAATTCTTCACCTCTCAAATTTGACAGGTATCTTTCTAAAATAATTTGAATTATCTTCCGCACATAAAGATTAAGATGCGGAAAAAACAATGAATAAAATGTTTCAAATTAATCATGATAAAAAAGAAAAAAATATTCTAAATAATGTAGATGCGTTTTTGCCTGATATAATATCTTTTTGGGAATGTAAAACCAAAGAAGATAAAACGGCTCGCAACCTTTGGCTTTGCTTTACAATGGGGCTTTTGGTCGTTTCTTACCTCATTTTCGCTTTAAACGGAGCAGCCTTCTTTTCAAATTTCTGATACTTTAAACAAATTAATCTTGATCTAAATTTTTGCGCAGAAAATAAAAAGTGGAATTTCCGTGATATCCCTTTCTTTCAAATTCAACAAAGTAACCGCACTTTTTATAAAAGTCCAATGCTTCCCAGTCCATCGTATTAACAGTTGAAAACAAACAACCTCTTTCTCTGCCTAAATTTTCTGCTGTTTGCATTAACTGTGTACCAAATTTTTTGCCTCGATAGTTTTTATCTATCCATAACTGGTCAATGTAAAGACAGCCATAATACAAGACACCATTACAACCACCTTTGATGTCGTTATTTTCATTTCTTAAGGAAACAGCAAAGGGTTCAATAGGGCCCTGCCCTTTTTTCTCGAATGCATAATCCTTTATGCCATTGCTAAGTGTCCTTATAAGTAAAGCGCCATCTTCAGTTTCAAAGCTGAGTTTAAGCTGTTGATTCATTATTCAGCTCTTCTAATTCTAATCATTCTGATTTTCTTAGCCTAACTTAGTCTGTGAAATCTTTGCGCAGAAAATAAAAAATTGAATCTTCATGATATCCTTTTCTTTCAAACTCAACAAAATAGCCAAGTTTTTCATAAAAACCCACTGCTTTTGCATTCATCGTATTCGCCGTTGAAAAAAGGCACCCTTTTTCTTTCCCCAAATTTTCAGCAGCATTTACAAATTGTTTCCCAAAACCTTTTTTGCGGTAATCTTTATCGACCCACAACTGATTTATATAAAGGCAACCATAGTATAAGATGCCATTACATCTCCCCTTAATGTCATCACCTTCATCCCGTAAAGAAAACCCAAACGTTTCAATAGGGTGATACTCCTCTTTTTCAAAAGCATATCCACTTATTTCCTCAGCCGGTATTGCTTGCAAACGCTTTAATTCATCTAGTTCAAAAATTAGTTTAAGATCTTGATTCATTTTGCAGCTCCTCTAATTCCAACCATCTCTGTTCAGCCTCATCTAATTGCTGACGTTTTGAAGCCAAATCATTCGTGAATTTCAAAAAATCTTGCGGATGTTTCTCGTAAAAAGTGGGATCCGCTAATTTGGTTTCAAGTATGTTAATTTCTTGACTTAGCTTTTCCATAACTGCAAGTAACTGTTCTAGCTCACGCTTTTGATTATATGATAAACGCGTCTTGACTATTGTGGGTTTTGCACTCACTACAGTTTGCTTTTTAGGTGCCTCTTCAACGGCAACCGGTCTTTGCCTTAGGTAATCAGCGTAGCCGCCCACATACTCATTAACAACTCCATTGCCTTCAACAGCAATAATACTGGTAGTCAATTTATCCAAAAAATCACGATCATGGCTTACAAGTAGAAGTGTTCCTTCATAATCGCTCAACAGGTCTATAAGCAAATCAAGGGTATCCATGTCCAAATCATTGGTTGGCTCATCCAAAACCAACAGATTGCCAATTTGGGCCAAAGATTTAGCCAGTACCAGTCGGTTTTTCTCACCACCTGACAGGATACTGACCTGCCCTCTTATTTGTTTTTCATTAAACAGAAAATCTTTTAAGTAAGATGCCACATGGCGCGGCTTACCCTGAACCATCACTTGATCCCCGCCCTCAGGACACAAAGTTTGCCACAAGGTATCAGTTGGCCTTAAAGTTTCCCGCATTTGATCAAAATAAATAAGCTGAATATTGGCGCCCATTTTAACCATACCACTATCAGGTTGTAGCTTGCCAACCAAAAGCTTTAATAAGGTTGTTTTGCCGGCACCGTTAGGACCAATGATCCCAATCCGCTCGCCTTTTATAATCCTTGTGGTAAATGACTTTATGATGATCCGATCACCAAAACCTTTACTGACCTTGTCCACCTCACAAACCATTTTACTACCATAACTGCCCTCAACTGTTTCTAATTTTACTTTGCCAGCTTGATTTGAAAGGCGTTCTTTTTTATCGCCCCTTAAGGCATGCAACCTTCTAAGGCGGCCTTGATTTCTTTTTCGCCTTGCTGTCACGCCGCGGTGAAGCCATTCATTTTCTAAGCGAAGTCTGGAATTGAGACGTTCTAATTGGCGTTCTTCATCATCTAGGATTTGTTCTGACCAGATATCATAATCCTTAAAGCCCTTACCATGTTCATGCATTCTACCACGATCGAGCCACCAGGTTGACGTGGATACATTTTCCAAAAAGGTTCTATCATGGCTGATGACAATAAGCGCTCCCCTATATTGTCCCAAATAATCCTCTAGCCATTCAATGGCCCGAAGGTCCAAATGGTTGGTAGGCTCATCCAATATCAAAACATCAGAATTGATTGCTAAAACTTGCGCGAGGGCTACGCGTCTTCTTTCTCCGCCCGACAACGAATCCATTAAACGATTACCTGGCACGCCCAGTTTTCCCAAAATGGATTCGGCCATAAAGGATTCAACGCCTGGCTCCATAACAAATTCTATGACCGTTTTGCCCGAGGGCAGCACAACATCCTGCGCTAAATATTTAATAATAGTTCCTGGCTGAGCAAACCTTTCACCTTTATCAACTTCGAATATACCGCTCAGGCATTTTAGTAACGTTGATTTTCCAGAGCCATTACGCCCCACAAGGCACACCTTATCGCCCAAACAAAGGCTTAAGGAAATTCCTTCGAACAAAGGCTTTCCCCCAAAACCAAGGCTTGCATCCCGGAGCGATAAAATAGGCGTTGTCATTGACTTATTAACTACATTCTCATAAAGATTAATCTATACTTAATAGGTTGTTACAGTAGAGAGCAATATTAAAATGTCAAAAGTGGCGTTAGAACGGACCCCAGAAATGGTCGATATTTATAGAAATGCAAAATCATGGCCTTTTGAAGAGGCAAGGCGAATTCTTGATCGCATTCAAAATAAGGTTCCAAAAAAAGGATTCGTTCTTTTAGAAACTGGCTACGGACCTTCTGGATTGCCACACATCGGAACTTTTGGTGAGGTTGCCCGCACATCGATGGTGCGCCATGCCTTTAGCCAACTATGTGATATTCCAACACGCCTTTTTGCATTTTCAGATGATATGGATGGTTTACGCAAAGTCCCAGACAACGTGCCAAACCAAGATATGCTAAGACAACACATTGGAAAGCCTTTAACGACAATCCCTGATCCTTATGAAAAATATGAAAGCTTTGGTCATCACAACAATGCGATGCTTCAGCGATTTTTAGATTCATTTGGGTTTGAGTATGAATTTCAAAGCTCTAGTGATTGGTACAAAAGCGGACGCTTTAATGAAACACTGAGACTGGTTTTGCAGCACTACGACAAAATAATGGGCATTATGTTGCCAAGTTTACGTGACGAAAGGCGCGCGACCTATAGCCCATTCTTACCAATTTGCCCGCGTACTGGCATTGTTCTACAAGTTCCAATGGTTGAGATTCGTCCGAATAGCGACACAATTGTTTATAAAGACCCTGAAACATCAAAATTAGTTGAAACCTTGGTGACGGATGGTCATTGCAAACTCCAATGGAAAGTTGACTGGGGTATGCGCTGGAAAGCCTTCGAGGTTGATTATGAAATGTCTGGAAAAGACTTAATTGATTCCGTTAAACTTTCAAGCCAAATCTGCAAGGCAATTGGCGGTGTGACACCTGAAACGTTAACTTATGAATTATTCCTAGATCAAGAAGGACAAAAGATTTCAAAATCAAAAGGAAATGGCCTGACGATTGATGAATGGTTAACCTATGCCCCACAAGAAAGTCTTTCCTACTATATGTTTCAGGCTCCCCGTAAAGCCAAAAGACTTTATTTTGATGTCATCCCAAAAGCCGTTGATGAGTATCTAAGTTTGGTTTCGAAATACCCAGAACAATCTCCTGAATTGCAAGCTGATAACCCCGTTTATCACATCCATAAAGGGAATGTCCCGAAAAGTGAAAGTGGTCTTGGTTTTAATATTCTTTTAAACCTAGCTTCTGTTTGTAATACTGAAGATCCTGCTGTGCTTTGGGGATTTGTGCAGAAATATCTGCCAGAATCAAGTCCTGAAAAAATGCCGTTCTTGAATGAACTGATTAAGCACGCCCTTATTTATTATCGGGATTTTGTAAAACCATCCAAGCATTACAGGCAGCCAACGGCTGAGGAAAAAGCCGCGCTTCAAGATCTGCATCAAACTTTGGGAAATATAGATGCTACTGCGCCAGCAGACGTTATTCAAACAGACGTGTTTGAGGTTGGAAAACGTCATAACTTTACAGAATTGCGTGCTTGGTTTGGAACGCTTTACGAGGTGTTATTAGGTCAAAAAGAAGGCCCGCGAATGGGTTCCTTCATTGCCCTTTATGGCGCCCAAAATATGCGTGACCTTATCGCTGAAAAGATTAAATAACAAGAATAAGAGAGGAAGAAAGGCCCGTGTTTTTTAGAAAATCTGCTCCTTCTCTTCCCTCCTCTATTGTCTTTAAAGAACAAACCATTGTCCTTAGGCCTTTGAAACGTTCAAAGAATTTAAGGCTAATGTACAATGCCAAGCAAAAACAATTTAATTTGACCCTTCCCCTTTATACAACCAAAAGTGACGTCCAAGGGTTTTTGGAACGGGCAGAGCCGTGGTTTGAGAAAAAACTGAAGTCCCAAGTTAAAAATATTATCCCGCATCATGAAGGGGTCATCAACATTATAGGCATACCTTATAAGATTCATTTTCAAAAGGACATCAAACGAAAGGTTACCTTTGGTCCAAACTTTGTGTCTGTACTTGATCCAAAAGAACAGTTTTTACCCCTTCTTGAAAAAGCAATTCAATCTAAAATCTTGGAATTTTTAACGCAAACATCAGAAACTTATGCCAAATGTTTAAATGTTAAGGTTTCTAAAGTTTCAATCCGAGATACCCACTCAAGGTGGGGCAGTTGCTCATCTTCAGGGAACCTTTCTTATTCTTGGCGACTTGCCTTTGCACCTGAAGAAGTCATCAAATATGTTTGCGCCCATGAGGTATCACACCTTATTCACATGAACCACAGTCAAGCGTTCTGGGATACCGTTCAAAGCCTTTGCCCTACTTATAAAAAACACAAAACTTGGCTAAGTCAGCAGGGGCGCCAGCTGTTTCTTTATACGTTTTAGAAAATTTCACCTGCAAACATATGTTGGCTTGACAACAAGCCATAGTTTTTGATTACAATAAAATTAATATACATAATCCTGTATACTTTTATATCAACCTACAACCAGTAAACAGAGGTCACTCATGACAAATTATTATTATACCCAATATGCCTGCTATCAAGCCAATAACATTACAAATTCAAATACAAACCGACATAAAAGAAAGCGATTTAAACCATGAAAAAAGCAATATTTTTAAGCATTACCCTTTCCATAATTTTAACCGTCCTGGTTATAAGAAAAACTTCAAAAGACTCCTTAACAGCAGACAATCCGACAACCGCATTACCTGTTGTTGCCATTACCCAAATTGTTGAGCATCCTGCCCTTGATGCTGAGCGAAATGGTGTCATTAAAGCTTTGCAAAATGCAGGGTTTGAAGACGGCAAAAACATAAAAATTATATACAAAAATGCCCAAGGTAATATCAGCACAAGCGCACAAATAGCTCAGAACTTAATATCTGAAAACCCAAAGGTTATTATCGCCATTTCAACTCCATCAGCGCAATCTTGCCTAAAAGCTTGCCAAGAGAAAAACATCCCTTTGGTTTTTGGAGCGGTAAGTGACCCTGTTGAGGCAAAATTGATAACAACGCTTCAAAAAAGAACTGAGCTCGTTGTTGGCGTTTCGGATTCAGTGCCTATTTCTATGCGTTTGCAATTTATAAGAAACATTGCGCCTCATTTAAAAAAGCTAGGTGTTATCTATAACCCTGGCGCAGCAAACTCCAGTAATATCGTACGGCTTCTTAAAGAAGAAGCACAAAAAAAGGGTATCGAAATTATTGAAGCAACTGCCAATAAATCATCCGAAGTCGATGGCGCTATGCGCAGTTTGGCTGGCAAGATTGAGGCTTTATATATCCCGGATGACAATACAGCCGCTTCTTCGATCAGCTCGATCATTAAAATAGGAGAACAATTGAAAATTCCAGTCTTTAGCTGCGATACATCATTAATGGCGTCTGGAATTGTTGCGACCTATGGCTACAGTCATTTCACCTTAGGCGAAGTTGCAGGCGATATGGTTGTCAAGATTCTAAAAGGAACCATGGCGAGCGACATTCTAATCCCAAGTGATATTCCTGTGGAATTTATTATTAGCGCTGAAGCTTCTAAACGAGCAGGCCTTGAATTGCCTGCAATACTCCCTAAGGAGATTAAGTTTTATAAGGAGTAGATTGCTGTCATCCCGGAACCTAGACGAATTGCACCTTTAGGTACTTTATGAGTCTTGGTATCCGGAATCTTATGCCGACAGTTAACAAAGGTCCTAAGATCCCGGATAAGCGGATCGTATTCCAAGCGACGCTTGGACTCTCCTACTTTCCGGGATGACAAAATAATATTGACAAAACAAACCTCAACCTAAAACGCCTTTAATAAATCTTTGATAATCTTCTCAGGCTTTATAGGGCCCTCTTCTTTCGGCGCTTGTTGTTGCGCAGGTTTTTGAGATGAATCAGATTTTGACGCAGGAGCCTCTTGCTTTTTACCTAACACCCCTTTTAAAACGTCTCCAACTTTGCCGCCAATTCCTTGAACTGCACTACCGATTGCCCTGCTCGCAACCTCTTGCAAAAGAATCTTGGCCAATTGGGCTTGATCAACTTTATAGGACGGGGAATCTAAGCTTCCCTCAATGATGAGCCCTATCGAAGGAAGCTTGGTAAGCTCTTTGAGTTTTACTTGAGTTTGCATGTCAATTAACCATTTTGGTAAATCAATTACCCCCTTACCTGTGAACGTAATATCAGGGGAAGCAAATTCAATATCGCTGGATGTCGCCTTACCATTTTGAACAGTAAAGTTTGCCTTAAGATGGTCAAATGGTGTTTGTGTCTTTGAATTAAGGTCATTGATAACAGCATTAACATCGCCTGGACCTTTGACTTGTTTAATATTGTTTACAAATTTTTTGACATCAAAAGCTTCAATGACACCTTGGCTTAAATTGAAATTCATCTCGCCACCCAAAGAATGAATGACATCATAAGTATTATCTCCTTTTGCATTCAAACGTAGAGAGGTCGTTAATGTCGCCTTCTTTAAGGGAGTCTTCCTAACCTTAGGCAGAGACGCAACGTCTAGTTTTTGAATGCCAAAATTAAGCTTTAAAGCAGAATCACTTTGTAAAGACACATCTCCATTAAAACTACCACCATATCCTTCTGCCCCCAATGATATCATTTGAAGGCTTCCATCCTTTAGATGAATCGTTACTCTCAATTTACTTAATTGATATTCGTCATAGCGAAGCTCACGAACACTAAATTTGATGTCAGTATTCACGGTTTTAAGAGGGTCAAGATTCCATTTCTCTTTTGACCAACGCTCGCTTTCTGATTTTACAGGTTGAGCAGATGGATGATCTGCAGAAGAGTGAGCTTTTCCTTTATTTTCATTTGGCAACAGAGCGTTCAGGTCAATTTTTCCAAGGGATAATTCACCTTTGATATAAGGGTGAGTTTCTCCTAGTTTTATGGTGATATCACCTTCCCCATCAAGCTGACCAATCGCAAGCTTTAACCCTTTAAATGCATAGGTGGAATCCTGCACATTAAGAGAAGTTGAAACGTCAATTTTACCTTGCAAGTAAGGAGCTGTTTCATCCGCACCCACCCATTTTAGAAATGCTTGTGGCTTATCTGAATGAAGGGTGACATGACCATTCCATAAATTTTGCTCATTCGTTTGCCCTTGAACATTCAGTTTTATCTGAGCGGACCCTTCACTTAAAAGCAATTGCCCCGTAATATTTGAAATTTTATAAGAGGCATCTCCCTCAAGTTTAATATTTTCAAGAGAAGCCTTTAGGCCTGAAATTTTGATATCTTCAGGCTGTGCATCAAGGTGAGCCTTTAAAGTTAAACCTTTTTGTAAATCAATTTTCTTATTAGAAAGATCTACACTGAAAGGAAGTTTAAGAGCATCTGAGGTCACATCCCCTACAAACCTCTTATCTTCCATAGTCCCTTCCACCCTTAGAGCACCATAATCAGCTTTGTCTTTGGAAAGATTAATATTTGCCTTTATAGGGGCTGGGTTCTTATTAAAAAGCTCGCCCGTATGAATATCAGCTTTTATTGTAAACTCATCAAAATCAACCTGGCCTTTAACCTTAAATGGACCAGAGAGAGAATCAAAACCACCTTCTAGGTTAATGTTTTTTACCTCGTGATGAGTCTTGTTTTTTAAATTAGAAATAGACACACGGCCATCTTTGATAACTATTTTTCTTAAAGCAATCTGCGTTGGTTGAGTGGGTGCAGATTCTTCATGTTTAATAATGGGACCGTGATGTGATGGAGAGTTTTTAATTTGCACCTTCTCTTGTATTTCCCAGTTGTTTTGTTCCTTTTCTGAGGTTTCCAAATGAATAATGGGTTCAATAAGTTCAACCCTATCAACAACAATTTGCCCCTTTAAAAGCGGCCAAATATTAAGGCTAAGAGACACGCTCTTTAATTCAAGAAGAGAAGCAGCTTTCCCACCTGGTTTATTTTTAACCAAAATATCATGAGCCTTTAAATGAGGAGTTGGCAAAAGACTAAGATTAACCGAACCTTTAATATCAAGATCATAGCCTGCATTTGTTTTAACAGCTTCAATAATGGGCGCTTTAAAATGACCCCAATCGATAAAACTAGGGACTATTAAAACCAAACCAATGAGTATGGCAAAAACATAAAGCAGCTTTTTCATTTTTTTCTCTTATCAGATGAGAGTTAAAATATACGGCATTGTAGCACAACCTTATAAGGAAAGTAGATGCTTCCTTTTCGTTTCAATCATCTGCTTGACTTAGGTGTATAGATATCATATAAAATTGATCTGTTATGCAGCGTGGCAGGAAACTTTATTAAAGGTTTCGGGCATGCCTAATCTGCAGAATATTTAAAAGTAAATGATTAATGAAAAGAGTATGAAATGCCCAAAATGAAAACAAAAAGCAGCGTTAAAAAACGCTTTCGTTTGACAGCCTCCGGCAAAGTGAAAATGGGACAAGCTGGAAAGCGTCACGGTATGATTAAGCGCACCAACAAGACGATAAGAAATTCTCGTGGTATGTCAATCATGCACCCAAGTGATGCTAAAAAAGTTAAAACCTATTATTTCCACGTATAAGGGAGGTCTTCAATGTCACGTGTTAAACGCGGTGTAACTTCACACGCACGCCACAAAAAAATTCTTAAAATGGCGAAAGGCTATCGCGGCCGTTCAAGTACCTGTTTTAGAGTCGCCGTTCAAAAAGTAGAAAAAGCACTTCAATATGCTTATAGAGATCGTCGTAATAAAAAACGCGATTTCAGAGGCCTTTGGATTCAACGTATCAATGCAGCCGTGCGCGACCTTGGTATGTCTTATTCTGTTTTTATCAATGGCTTAAACAAAGCTGGTATCGAAGTTGATCGCAAGATCATGGCTGATCTTGCTATGAATCAACCTGAAGCTTTTAAATCATTGGTTGAAAAAGCACAAAAAGCACTTGCTGCTTAAAAAAAGTTATTCGTAATATGAAAGCGTCATTGGTCTTTGAAAAAAGGTAGTGACGCTTTATCTATCTTTTCAGCTTTGTATTTAGGTTCCCTATGACAGATGCTACCTTGAAACACCCTCTTTACTCTGAATGGCAACCTAAGGTAGGAAATTGCCAAGATCTTCAGTCTTTAGAAGAAATTAGAATTCATCTCCTTGGTAAAACAGGCCTTATCACGAACGAATTAAAGACTTTAGGGCAATTGGCCCCTGAAGATAGGAAAGCAAAAGGTTCAGAAATTAATGCTTTGCGGGATAGCTTGGCGGAATTAATTAATCACCAAAAAGATGAGTTACAGAAAAAAGTCTTGGAATTAAGATTACAAGACGAAACTGTTGATATCACGCTACCGCCGCGTTTTGAAAAAACTGGAAAGTTACACCTTTTAACGCAGGTGATTTCAGATATTCAATCCTATTTCAGTGATTTAGGGTTTCAATTGGTTGAAGGCCCAGAAATGGATGATGAGCATCACAATTTTGATGCCCTTAATATCCCATCTCACCACCCTGCCCGTCAAAGTCACGATACGTTTTATTTAAAAGGTCACCCCTCTCATCTTTTAAGAACGCACACATCAACGGCGCAAATTAGAACATTAGAGAAACAAAAACCACCGCTTAGAATTATTTCAATCGGCCGCGTGTACAGAAGCGATGCTTTGGATGCAACGCACACACCAATGTTTCATCAATTAGAAGGATTGGTGTTAGAGCCGAATATTAACATGGGTCATTTAAGGGGATGCCTTATTGATTTTTGTAAATATTTCTTTGGCGTGGACGAAGTTAAATCCCGTTTTCGCCCTAGTTTTTTCCCCTTTACGGAGCCGTCTGCCGAGCTTGATATCAACTGCTCTAGAGAAAAAGGACAGCTTAAAATCGGGATTGGTGACAGTTGGCTAGAATTGCTTGGGTGCGGCATGGTTCATCCCAATGTTCTTAAAAATTGCGGTATTGACCCGGACGAATTTCAAGGTTTTGCCTTTGGCGCCGGCATTGAACGTTTTGCAATGTTAAAGTACGGCCTACCTGATATTAGGGCGTTGTATGATTCAGATGAACGCTGGTTAAACCACTATGGCACAAGATATTAAAGGAAAGGGTAACAAGAAATGAAATTTACCCTGAATTGGTTAAAAGATCACTTAGAAACAGAGAAATCGTTAGATGACATTCTTTTAGCTCTTACCAATATTGGATTAGAGGTCGAAGGTGTTGATAATCCAGCTGATCGCTTAAAAGAGTTTGTCGTTGCAAAAGTGGTTGAGGCTGGAAAACATCCCAACGCTGATCGCTTAAACCTATGCCAAGTGGATGACGGATCAGGTAAACTTTTACAGGTTGTGTGTGGTGGCATTAACGTACGCCAGGGAATGAAAATCGCTTTTGCGCGTGTTGGCACAACCATTCCTGTTAGCGGCCAAGTTTTAAAAGCTGGTAACATTCGCAGCATGGACAGTCTTGGCATGATCTGTTCAGCTCAGGAATTATTGCTCAGCACAGAGGAGTCTGATGGCAGCATTATGGATCTTGAGACAGATGCAGCTCCAGGGTCTGCATTGGCAACAATTTTAGGGTTAGATGATGCTGTTATTGATGTTAGCATTGGCCCGAACCGAAGTGACTGCTTTTCGGTCAGAGGAATTGCAAGAGACCTTGCTGCTTATGGCGTTGGACAATTAAAAGTACTTGAAATGCCTAAAATTCCAGCTGTGATTGATTGTCCTATAAAAGTATCCATAACTGATCATAACTGCTCACATTTTACTGGCCGTTTGATTGAAGGTGTTCAAAATAAAGAAAGCCCAACTTGGATGCAAAGGCGCCTAAATGCGGTAGGGCAAAAATGCATTTCAGCCTTGGTTGATGTTACCAATTACATAAGCCTCGATATTGGTCGCCCCCTCCATGTGTTTGATGCTGATAAA
The DNA here is from genome assembly GCA_019749935.1 of Alphaproteobacteria bacterium. Lineage (GTDB taxonomy): Bacteria > Pseudomonadota > Alphaproteobacteria > Paracaedibacterales > CAIULA01 > CAIULA01. The sequence goes on along the minus strand of JAIEPD010000002.1, from coordinate 35,772 downwards.
CTGAAAGGTGACATTACGGTTCGCCCTTCTAAAACAGGCGAAACACTAGAGGCTTTAGATGGTAAAGTTTATGACCTGGAAGATGGCATGACAACCATCAGCGACGACACAGGCGTTATATCCTTAGCTGGCGTTATGGGCGGACTATCTTCAGGGTGCACAGAATCAACCACCAGAGTCTTTATCGAGTCTGCTTATTTTGACCCTATCCGCATTGCTAAAACGGGACAATCTCTTCGAATCTTAAGTGAAGCCAGAACGCGTTTTGAGCGCGGCGTTGATCCCAGCCAAGTCGCGCTTGGCGTTGATTTAGCTTCGCAGTATATTTTAGAGCATTGCGGAGGCAAGGTAAGTCAAATCGTTATCGCTGGAAAAGAAAAAGATACTGTTTTAAAAGTGACTTTGTCTTGTGAAAAGCTAATCAGTTATAGCGGCGATGATAGCTTGTCCTTAAAAGAAGTCGAAGAAATTTTAAAAAAACTAGGCTTTAAAGTTGTTGAATTATCGAATCAAGAAATAACTGTTGAAGTTCCTAAGTGGCGTCATGATATCAGTTTAGATGTTGACCTTATCGAAGAGTTTTTAAGGATCCGTGGCTTTGATAAGCTGCCTATAACATCGCTTCCTCTCAAAAAGCCAAACACTGATTTTAACAGAGTGAAAGCCCTTAAAAATACGCTTGCAAACAGAGGCTTAAGTGAAGTTTACACTTGGTCTTTCATTGACGCTGAAACGGCTGAAAAATTTGGAGTTGGCGTAGAGCTTGAGGCACCTTTATCCCAAGAAATGGCCGTTATGCGTCCAAGCATTTTGCCAGGTCATTTAAAAGCCATTACAAACAACCAAAGCAAAAGCCTTTATAATTCCGCATTTTTTGAAGTCGCGTCCAGGTATTCTGCAGGTCAAACCCTTTTAGAAGAGCCGATGATAGCAGGGTGTAGAAGCGTTTCGACAGGTCCCCGTCATTGGCTTGAAACCCCTCGTAAAGTGGATGTGTTTGATGCAAAGGCAGATGTTCTAGCCTTATTAGAGGCTATGGGGATTAACAATTATCAAACAGATATGACGGCTCCTGATTACTATCACCCTGGCCGTAAGGGAGCCTTCAAGCAAGGCAATAAAACCCTTGCCTATTTTGGTGAAATTCACCCAAGTTTAATTGAATCATTTGGCCTGACTGGGCCTGTTGTTGCCTTTGAGGTTTTCCTTGATAACCTCCCCAAAGAACTAAAACGAAAAGTGGCACAAATAACTTTATCGCCTTATCAAGCCGTAACGCGTGATTTTGCCTTTATTTTAGATCAGAAAACTACAGCCGATCAAGTGATTAGAAGCATCCAAAAGATTGATAAAAATCTGATCCAAGATATTCAAATTTTTGATGTTTATGAGGGAGAGAAACTTCCAAAAGGGCAAAAGTCTGTAGCGATTCAAGTCAAATTACAAGCTTTGGATAAAACATTAAGTGAAGAAGATTTAAATACATTCAGCACAAATCTTATCAGTGCTGTCGAGAAAACATGTGGCGGGGTTTTAAGAAACGCATGACTATGAATAACATTCGTAACTTTTCAATTATCGCACATATTGATCATGGAAAATCAACCTTGGCTGACCGTTTGATTGAGTATTGCGGCGCGGTTGAAGCGCGCGAAATGAAGCAGCAAATCCTTGATTCTATGGATATCGAACGTGAACGTGGAATTACAATTAAAGCTCAGACTGTTCGCCTGCGCTATAAAGCTAAAAATGGTGAAACTTATATCTTAAACTTGATGGACACCCCAGGGCACGTTGACTTTGCCTATGAGGTGAGTCGTTCCTTGGCAGCCTGTGAAGGATCGCTATTGGTGGTTGATGCAAGCCAGGGCGTTGAAGCGCAAACCCTTGCGAACGTTTATCAAGCGATTGAAAATAATCATGAAATTATCCCAATCCTTAATAAGGTTGACCTTCCCGCAGCAGAGCCAGAACGTGTCAAAGCACAGATTGAAGAAGTCATTGGCCTGGATGCCCAAGATGCAGTTCTCATTTCAGCCAAAACAGGTATTGGAATCCAAGATGTTTTAGAAGCAATTGTTCAAAGGTTGCCTGCGCCCAAAAGCGAATTTAATGAAGAAGCCGCAAAAGCCCCGTTAAAAGCTATGCTTGTGGATAGTTGGTATGATGCCTATTTAGGCGTTATCATTCTTGTGCGGGTGATTGACGGAGTTTTAAAAGCTGGCATGAAGATCCGCATGATCAATGCCGGTGCAACTTATGAAGTCGACAGGGTTGGTTATTTTACGCCCAAAAAGGAAATTGTTGATCAATTGTTGTCCGGCGAAATGGGCTTTATCACAGCCAGCATCAAGCACGTTGCGGATTGTAAGGTTGGTGATACCATCACCGAGGAAAAAAGACAAACGGCTTCCCCCCTTACCGGGTTTAAACCATCGGTTCCTGTTGTTTTTTGTGGCTTGTTTCCAGTCGATGCTGCTGATTTTGAAAAATTAAGAGAAAGCCTTGGAAAGCTTCATTTAAACGATGCGAGTTTCCATTTTGAACCTGAAAGTTCAGCGGCATTGGGATATGGTTTCCGCTGTGGTTTTCTTGGCCTTCTTCATCTCGAAATTATCCAAGAGAGATTAGAGCGTGAATTTGATCTTGATCTGATTACAACAGCGCCTAGCGTTGTTTATCGTTTGCATATGACAAACGGTAAAATGTTAGAGCTTCATAACCCAAGCGATATGCCGGATGTTGTCAAAATTGACCACATTGAGGAACCGTGGATTAGAGCAACTATTCTGGTTCCTGATGAATATTTGGGATCCATTTTAACCCTTTGCACAGACCGAAGGGGCGAGCAGATTGACCTTACCTATGCGGGTAACAGAGCAATGGCCGTTTATCGCCTGCCCTTAAACGAAGTTGTTTTTGATTTCTATGATCGCTTAAAATCTGTCAGCCGGGGTTATGCATCCTTTGATTATCATATTGATTGCTACCGCGAAGGCGACCTTGTCAAAGTAAATGTTCTTGTCAATGCAGAACCTGTTGATGCGCTTGCCTTAATTGTGCACAGAGGCCAGTCAGAGGCACGAGGCCGTAATTTATGTGCCCGCCTTAAAGAATTAATTCCCCAACAGCTTTTTAAAATCGCGATTCAAGCAGCGATTGGCGGGAAAATTATCGCCAGAGAAACCGTTTCTGCAATGCGTAAAGACGTTCTTGCCAAATGTTATGGCGGTGATATCAGCCGTAAACGTAAACTGTTGGACAAACAAAAGGCCGGTAAAAAGCGCATGCGTCAATTCGGTAACGTTGAGATTCCCCAAAGCGCATTTATTGCTGCATTGAAGATGGGTGATGATTAAGGACCATATTTTTCAATACCAAGAGGGTAAGCCCCTGATGGAAGCTATTTAGTCCCCTTCGTTATTTTCTACTGGTTGTATATATAAATCCAGATTAGGAGTATATAAATCCAGATTAGGAGTATATAAATCCAGATTCGGAGTAAGAAGATATCTACTTAAATTTAACTCCGATAAAATACGAGAAGGTTCTGAACCGCAATCATCAATCCTTAGATTATAGAAAGAGTTGCCGCTATATGACACCATTTCCCCTATAGCTTTTAATATTCCTAAATATGCACCTTCAGCACATGCAGGCCTATTTGGCTCTTGAGCATTTAGCAATTCGGTATTATGTCCTCGCATAACCATTGATAATGCTTCCACCAAGGGCACTATTTGTTCGGTACGTTTTAGTAGAAACCTTTTCATAAATTGCAACATAAGTCTATTGCTACCTTCTACGGGTAAGGTATCCCCTCCCTCTAAAACATTTGCGATAGACCTCACTAATGGGTTACCTTTTTCACGATCAGCTCTTAACGATTGCCCTGCATCGTCATATGCTACAATATTTGCAAAAGGTCTCTGGAGAAAGAGCTGTTGCCATTGTCTCCATTTAATCGGTGTATTCCAATTTTCTGCGATCATAGCTTCAACAAAGCCTTTGGCGTCCGGTTTACCCAAACGCCATGCTAAAATCAATAATTGACGCAGATTAGGCAAGCCTGGATATGAGAAGGTGCTATAGTTTTCAACCGAGGAAATTGAATGATGCTCAATTTCTTCATCTCCATTCATTAACCGTAAAGTACGTTTAGCACTCCTAATTCTAAATTTTAATGAATCGCTAATTTTTTGACCTTCCCAAAAATCAAAAAATTCCGTCAAGCTTTCAAAACATTCTGTAAATATGGTATCCATTGTATCAGGAGCAGGTAATAGCTTTGCTATTCTATCCGCAGATTCTCCTTCTGTTACCATTTTGATATAATTATTTTGAATTTGTTCACGCATTCTCGTTAAGGCTTCTTGATCTATAGCAGGTTGGGCAGGAGATTGGGAATCAAGAGTAATCGGCATGGTATGCATAGTCCAAAAACTCTCAAACATTCTTTGGATAATTAAATTTAAACTATCGTAAGAATTGTAACTAAAACGACGTGAATTAAATAAGTCTTCTAAAAAACAAGACAAAGGCCTATGCATGTATTCGTCAATAGCTCCAAAAGATGTATCTCTTACAACAGGGGGCCACGGAGGCGGCCCTCCTGCAGCAACGACTCTAAGCAAAATATCCTCATCAAGCTGGATCGACGAATGCATAGATATTGTACGTTCTCCTTCTTGTAGAAAATTCCTTATATTAATACTAGCTGGATTTACTCTTATCGTAGCACTGTGTAAAGACAGAGAGAAATCTTCTCTTTCTCTCTGTCCATAAGCAGCTGTATAAGCTGTTAGGAGCTCAGCTCTACTTCTATTTTCTTCCGATAATACAGCAGCTGTAGTCCCTTCTCTTTCAGGAAGTTCGGCTGAAAGGAAAGCCCTTCTCTCGTGCAAGAGGTTGTGTTCACTAGGGTACTCATCTGTCTTTTCTTCAACTGAGCTATATACCACGGAACACAAAGCTTGAACCACCAAAATCACCTTAAGCAATTTGCCCATTATATTAATCCTTAATGAATAGTCATTCAACATATATATATAAACATTATGGTATAATTCAATATTTATTTAAGACCCTATACAAGAAAAATGAGTTACAAAAAAATATTGAACGGATACTGAGAAAAGCAGCAAAAGTATTTGACAGAGAGGATTTTACAAAAGAGAAAATAAGCGATAATAGAATCGAGGCAAATTTTCACCGTTAAGGAAGTTTTAGTGATGCACCCAACTCTCGTTAAAGCCACGCTTGAAGATTACCTTTGCATTCAAAATCTGGCTAGGTTTTATGTGTATGATTTATCGCGCACATGTGGGTTTATATCAAATGACTGGTCTGCGCCCAAAAATGGTCTTTATGAAAGTTTTGACTATAAATGCTATTTTGAGGAAAAAGACAGGCATGCTTATTTGATAAAAGTTAATGATGAGCTGGCTGGGTTTATATTGATTCATAAAGAGGGCACATGTCCAAAAACAGATTGGAATATAGGTGAGTTTTTTATCCTGGCCAAATTTCAAGGAAAAGGCATTGGATTTAAAGCAGCAAAAGAAATATGGAGGATGTTTACTGGAAATTGGGAAATTTCAATCATCCCAGAGAACACCCCTGCCCTTAAGTTTTGGCGAAAATCTATAAAGAATTTCTCAAACAATCAATTCAGCGAAGATATAAAGAAAATTGATTATGACAAAGATCAGCCTTATCGGCATATTTTGTCTTTTTCATCTGAAAATTTGATTACAGATCTAGAGCCAATCACAGCGTATAAAGCAACGGCTTCTGATATTTCTGATATGGTCCTCTTGTCAGAGCAAAAACGTAAATCATACGAAGGGGCTCAACCACAGTTTTGGAAATGTTCTGATAATGCTAATTCTGTACAAACAGATTGGTTCGAGGAGTTGTTGAAAAGGGAGGATCACCTTTTATTTGTGGTAAAGAACAAAACAGATGAAACATTAGGGTTTATTATCGCCGAATGGGTCAAAGCTCCCGAAGTTTATAACTCTGGAACAACGTTGATGATCGATGACTTTTGTGTAAAAGATCCTTCTTTATGGCAGCGTTGTGGTGGTGCATTACTATCAAAACTTAAAGGATTCAAACCGGATCAAGTTGTCATTGTTTGCGGAAATCATGATCACGCTAAGAGTGAATTTTTGGAAAAGAATGGCTTGTCTGTATCCTCAAAGTGGTATGTGGGAGTTTTGTAGAATTTAATCTTTTAAATTTTTTTCTTAAGTTCCCTAGCCGCTCTGACTCCAAGCTCTTCAGGATCCACTCCAGATATCTCAATACGGATTGGATTTTCTAATGTCAAAGGGGCATAAAACGCCTTTAAAATTAACTCGCTTGATGATTGAAAAGAACAGTAAGCCGCAATGGGTGTTTTGCAATCTCCACCCATTTCTCTTAATAAGGCTCTTTCGGCCCTTATGCAAACTTCGGTCTTTTCATGATTAATGGCATTTAAAAATTGGAATGTTTCCTTATCATTTTTCAACACTTCTGCAACCAAAACGCCCTGACCTACGGCAGGAATCATTTCCTCTAACGACAAAAGACAGCTTTTTAAATTTGAATACACTTTCAAGCTCCCCTCATTTTCTATAAGATCCAATCGTTTTAAACCAGCAAAGGCTAAAACAATTGCATCAAACGGTCCTTCTTCAAGCTTTGATAGACGGGTTAAGATATTACCTGTTAAAGGAACAATCTTTAAATCTGGACGCAAATCTAATAGCTGTGCCTTTCGCCTTGGTGAACACGTTCCAACGATTGCCCCTGGCTTTAGATTTTTAATAGAAACATTATCGGGTGCATTTTTTACAATCAAAACATCATTAACAATTTCACGCTCTAGAAAACAAGCAAGATGAAATTGTGGATGAAGGTTTGCTTCCACATCCTTTAAGGAATGAACTCCAAAATCAATACGTTTTTCCAATAAGGCTTGTTCGATTTCTTTGACAAACAAAGATTTTCCACCTATTTCAGCTAAACTCTTGCCTTGGGCACGATCGCCTGTGGTTGTAATCCCTACAATTTCAGGATTTTGGATGCGTAAATCTTTGCTATACGTAGTTTGCAAAACGCTTATCAGTATGTCCGTTTGCTTAAGTGCTAAGGGAGATTTTCGGGTGCCAATACGATAAGGTGAATTCATAAAACTTAAAAACACTGGAGATTTATAAAATCTTAAGGAATACTATGATAAGAATAAAGTTAAAAGTCAAAGAAGAAGATCATTAAATGCGCTATTTGATATTACTTGGAATCATTGGAGTTGCTTTAGTTGTGGCCTTTTTTACAAAACGCCCGCCCACTGAGCTTCCCCTTGTGCAAACATCTCCAGTCAAGGTTCTTGAAGCTGAGTCACAAAGTAGCAAAATCATGCCTCCTGAAATTGTCTTAGGAAATTCGGACGCAAAAGAAACTGTTATTATGTACTTTGCGCCAACCTGCCATCATTGTGCTGATTATGAAAAAAACATTCTTCCGGAAATTGATAAAGAATTCATTCAAACTGGAAAAGTAAAGTTTATCATGCGCATTCTTCCCTTTTATCCTTTAGATTTTGCCGTTGGTAAAATTGCTCTCTTTCACGGAAAAGACAAATTTCAAGAAATTGTTAAGCTCTTTTTGGAAAATCAAGATAAATGGTTAGCTCCCACTTTTGAAGATGAGCAGCATAAAGAAAAACTGTTAAAAGAAAAAATTGCAGAAGCTGCACAAAAATTAAACATAGACGAAAAAAAGATAGAGACTGATTTAAAAATTACGCATGAGGATGAGTTTGCTTTTGTAAAACTTTTCTGCATTGAAAACGGATGGACAGTAAAAGATATCTTAAGTGCTCTAAAGTCAACCCCTGAGATTGAAAAGTCACTAGCCTCTAGTCATTTGTTAGCCCTAAAGAAAAACGGAGAAATGCTGGATTATGTCCCAGCATTTTATATAAACGATGAACTACAAGAAGATTGGGTAAAACCAGAGGGCCTTAGGGAAGATCTTGCAGAAGGTTCTGAAAAGAAGCATAAGCCCAATCAAGCCAAGGAAGAAAAGCCTCAAGATCAGCTTTCTCAACCGTCGGACCACACCAAACCCGAAGCGACGGAGGAGAATACGCATGATTCACAAAATCAAACGCCACCGCCTGTTGACGCAAAAGAGTAGCCATACTTTGCAAAAAATCACGGCTGGATTTTTCTTCTTTATCTTTTAAAGAGGGCAAAACTAAACATACCGAGACTGGCGAAGTAACTAAATCAGAGCTCGCCATAAACTCGACCCATGATGTACGCTCTACCCATTTTTTAATCACACCAAAATTATCCTTACAACGTTTTACTAATGCAGATAATCCTCCAATAGATTCTGCCCATGTAAGGGCATGGAGGCAATCTTCAACACATAACATTGAAGGGGTATTAATCGTATCGCCCTTAAAGATGTTTTCAATCAACTTCCCCTTATAGGTAAGACGGAATAAGCGTGGGATAGGCCAGGTTGGCGTGTAAGATTCAAGACGTTCCACAGCTCTTGGGCTTAAGATCAGTATCCCATGAGCAGCTTCTCCCCCTAAACCTTTCTGCCAAGAATAAGCAGTCACATCAAGTTTTTCCCATGGAAGCTCAACACAAAATGCTGCAGAAGTTGCGTCGCAAATCGTTAGCCCTTTACGATTTTCAGGAATCCAATCTCCATTAGGGATACAAGTTCCAGATGTTGTGCCATTCCATGTAAAGACTAAATCACGATCCGGATTATAAGCTTTTAAATCCGGAAGATCTCCAAAATCAGCACCTAATGATCTTGCATTCTCTAGCTTTAATTCTTCTAAAATGTCAATTAGCCAAACCTTTCCAAAAACATCGAAAGACATGACATCAACGTTTCTAGCTCCGAGCAGAGACCATAAGGCGCACTCAACAGCACATGTAGCAGAGCCTGGCAAAATACCAATTCTATAATCTTTTGGAACACCTAGGACCGAGCGTGTAAGGTCGATAACTTGGCGAAGTCTTTCTTTTCCTTGTATGGATCTGTGAGAGCGGCCCACAAGTGCATTGGATAATTCTTCTATATGCCATCCAGGGTGCTTTTTTGTGGGTCCAGAGCCAAAATTTGGACAATTTGGCTTAAGTGTTGGTTTTGAATACATACCCTTCATCCCTTAAAAGTTTCTCTTTAATTTCTGAACCCCAATGATAGTTACCTATGCCTCCACTTTTAGGTAAAACACGATGGCAAGGCACAAGCCAGCTGATAGGATTAGATCCTACAGCTGATCCAACTGCCCTGCATTTGTTAGAATCACCCAAAGAGTTTGCAATATCTTTATAAAACTTTACTACACCACGAGGAATTTTTAAGAGTTCTTGCCAGACTTGATGTTGAAAAGGCGTCCCGACAAGCATCAGCTTTTGGGGATTTTTTGTTAAATCTTGATTTTGTATTAAGGATGCATTCTCTTTATATGGACAGTCATAAATCCATTGATCAAGAGGTTTCTGATCAGTAAAAGCAAGAGCGCAAATGAAACCATCCAACATTCTTAATTCTGCTGAACCATAAGGTGAGGCAAACATTTTTCCTTCTAATCGGTGAATCTTTAGCTTTTCTTTAAACTCATGTAGTGATAGAAAAACAACTTGCGATGTCACTTAAAATACCAATCTAAAAATCTGGTCATTGATAGAATATATATCACAAAAATATTTTCACTCCCATCCGTTATACCCTTCGTCTTTCAAGATACCTGTTCAAAAAACATCGAAATCTGCGGTGCTTTTGCGGCCAAGCCTGCTTAACTCTTTTAAACACTTTATGTTTAAAAGAGAGCAGCCTAAGCCACAATATTTTATATACACTTGCGGTTCTCGTTTTTCTGCAGGTCTCTTGAAATTCATTGGGTATACATGATTATAATGTGGTGTAACATTTTTTAAAGAGGCTAAGGGATATGAGCGCATTATCAATTATGGAAAAAATCTCTCTTGAGCTTCAAAGTGATATTCCCCCTCCTCTTCCCTTTACTTCTACAGATGACCCTATCCTTAGAAAAAGAGCAGAACCAATTGAAGATCCCACATCACTTCAGACAAAAACAATTGCCTTACAACTCTTTGAAAGTATCAAGGCTGCAGGAGGTGGATTCGGTCTTGCTGCGCCGCAGGTGGGTATTTCAAAAAGGCTTTTTATTTGTTCGTTTGATTGGAAGATAGAAACCATTATTCCTATTATTAACCCCGCGTATAAACCCGTTGATGATGAGATGGAGGCTCATTGGGAAGCCTGCTTTTCCGTGCCTAATACTTATGGCAATGTTATGAGATATAAAAGAATAAGATGCTCTTATCAAACAATTGATGGCAAAGAAATCAATACAGAACTTGAAGGTATCCAAGCGAGAGTTTTTCAGCATGAATATGACCATTTAGATGGGGTTCTATATCCCGATAAATGCATAGACTTAAGAGTCTTTGATGAGCCAAATGAGCTCCAAGCTTTTAGGTTATGGGTCAGAAAAGAAAGAGAAAAAGCAGGTTATTTATAATAAATTAAGGATAATTAATGGAAAAAGTAATTCACAGAAAAGAAACAGTTTTATCTCCGTGGCTAACATTGGCTGAAAAAACGGTTCAATTAAATTCAGGACAGGCCATTTATCATTGTTTAAAACAAAACGATTATGTTGATGTTTTTGCTTTAACAGAAGACAAAAAAATTCCACTTGTACGACAATTTAGAGTAGGTGTTGAAAAACATACCTGGGAATTACCTGCGGGGCTTGTTGATAAGGATCAGACCCTAGAGATGGCATGTAAAGCAGAACTTTTTGAAGAAACGGGTCTAACCGCGCAAAAAATCCATTATTTAGGGAAAAATGTCCCAGATCCTGGAAGATTAGAAAATTATATTCATTCTTTTTTTGTAACAGCCATCAAAGATCAGAGCCATAAGTTTATTCCAGAAGTTGATGTTCAATCAAAACTAGTCACTATTGACGAACTTGTGCAAATGGCTATCCAAGGGGAAATCGTAACTCATCACATAGCCACAATCTTTCTTGTCTTGCATAATCCTGAAATTGCAAAACTGTTATAACAGTGAAGCTGTAGAAAAGTAAAAAATGCTAGATTAAATAGGTTAGACCGAATATTATGAAAACTCGTTAAATTTTCTAATCGAAAATAAGAGATATTTTTTAAGTGAAAAGGTAGATTAATGTTAGAAAAGACTGCAAAAATAGTTGTGACTGGAGCTGGTGGATTTATTGGGGGTGCTCTTATAAGTCACCTTTCAAATCAGGGCTATACTAACTTAAGAGCTGCAGATATTAAGCCCTTTTCACAATGGTATCAAATTAATTCAAAAGCCGATAACAAACAGCTAGATCTGAAAGAAAAAGAGGCTTGTTACTCTGTTTGTGAAAATGCAGATTATATTTTCAACTTAGCTGCCGATATGGGCGGCATGGGTTTTATAGAACATAATAAAGCTTTATGTATGTTATCTTCATTAGTTAACACGCACATGCTTATGGCAGCAGAGCACCATAAAGCAAAGCGTTTCTTCTTTTCCTCTTCAGCTTGTGTGTACGCAGCGTATAAACAAACAGATGCACATGTAACTGCCTTAAAAGAAGAAGATGCATATCCAGCTATGGCAGAAGACGGATACGGCTGGGAAAAATTATTTAGCGAAAGAATGTGCCGACATTTTGATGAAGATTATGGTCTCGTTTGCAGAGTAGCACGTTATCACAATGTTTACGGTCCTTTGGGAACTTATGATGGTGGCCGCGAAAAAGCACCTGCTGCTATCTGCCGGAAAGTAATCGAAGCCCAAATGAATAAAACAGGGCAAATTGAAATCTGGGGCGATGGAGAACAAACCCGCAGTTTTATGTACATCGATGATTGCCTTAAGGGCACTCTCGACATTATGAACAGTAACATTAAGTATCCAATCAATCTTGGAAGCTCTGAGCTTGTTACAATCAATCAGCTTGTTGATATTGTTGAAGAAATTGCTGGCATTAAATTAAAAAGAAACTACAATTTATCGGCTCCAAAAGGTGTTCGTGGACGTAATAGCGACAACACGCTTATCAAAAAAGAATTAAACTGGGAACCATCAATTGCTCTAAAAGATGGCATGAGAAAAACTTATGAATGGATTTATGAACAAATGGCTGATGCATCTAATGCGTTAAAATTTGCTTGAATATGTTGCACAGTGCATTAGCTAGAAGTATATAATAAATGACAAAAGCTCATTATGTATGCCAAAATAAAAATGTATTTTCTTTTGAAAGTTTAAAAGAGATCATTCGTTTCAAATATCTTTTGCAAACCTTTGTTAAGAGAGACCTTAAGATTAGATACCGATACACCGTCTTAGGCGGTCTTTGGAATATTATCCAGCCTTTAAGCATGATGGCTATCTTTAGTCTTGTATTCTCAAGGATATTTCATGTTGAAACAGGCGGTGTTCCCTACCCACTTTTTAGTTATTCTGTACTAATTCTTTGGCAATCCGTCGCACGCATGGTAACTCAGGGTGGCAGCAGCTTAAGTGGCTATATTGGAATGCTTACCAAAGTCTATTTTCCTCGCATTTTAATTCCTATATCCATTATTATTGGAGCCTGCATTGATTTTCTTATTGCCTGCATCCTTTTAATCGGCATGATATGTATATACGATGTGTCTCTTACTTCTTCGGCTTTCTTTGCACTTCCTATACTTGTCTTAATCACCATATTAGGATCAGGTGTTACTTTTTGGGTAAGTGCATTAGACGCCCAATTTCGTGACGTAAGAGCTGCTTTGCCTTTTTTGATGCAAATTTGGATGTTTGCGACTCCTCTTATGTATCCAAGTAGCTTAGTACCTGAAAGATGGATGTGGCTTTATAATTTTAATCCCTTGGTTGCTCAAGTTGAACTTTTTCGCTGGTCTTTGCTGGATACCCCTTTACCAAAAGCATCTTATATAATAACCTCTGTTATTATTTCAATTCTATTATTTTGTACCGGCCTTTTTTATTTTCAAAAGGTGGAAGGTACACTCGTTGATAAAGTTTAAAAAGCATGAGTAATAAACCTGCAATTATTGTTAATCAACTTTCAAAACAATATGAATTAGGGCAAGTGCATGAAGATTCCCTTAAACATACTCTTCAAAATTGGTTTAAAAGAAAGCCTGAAAGTTCAAATAAAAAAAAATTTCTAGCTGTTGATAATATATCAGTCACAATACAACAAGGCGAAGTTCTTGGAATTTTGGGGCACAATGGCGCTGGCAAAAGTACATTACTAAAGATTCTAGCGAGAATTGTGCAACCTTCATCTGGATATGCCGAAGTCTATGGAAGAGTTGGAACCCTGCTTGAGATTGGCACTGGATTTCACCCCGATCTTACAGGTATGGAAAATATCTATCTAAATGGTGCAATCCTTGGAATGAAAGAAAATGAAATCAAAAAGAAGCTAGATGAAATTATTGATTTTTCGGGGGTTGAGCAGTTCATACATACTCCAGTTAAATATTATTCAAGCGGAATGACCGTACGTCTTGCTTTTTCAGTAGCCGCCCACTTGGAAGCTGATATTATTTTTCTGGATGAAATATGGGGGGCAGGTGATTTAGATTTTTCTCAAAAAAGTGTCAAAAAAATGAAAGAAATGGTAAAGAGCGGCAAAACAGTCCTAATTATTTCGCACGACTTGAAAATTTTGTCTGATCTTTCGACGCGTTGCTTGTGGATGAAAAAGGGCCAAGTCATAAGAGATGGAATTCCAAAAGAAGTTATACAAGAATATAAAAAGGCGCAAAATTTGCCGGCAGATGTAAGCTAATTTCAAATTTTCATAAGACTCTTTTCGCTCATGATGTTAGGATATCTAACAAATTAAAAATAAATAAGGTTCTGTTTTGTGTCTGTTTATCAAAGAGTTTTATCAGGTGTAAGGCCAACGGGTCATATCCATTTGGGAAATTACTTGGGCGCTATCCGTAATTGGGTAAGGATGGCTAAAAACACAACAGAACAGCTATTTTGCATTGTTGACCAACACGCCATAACGGCTGATGAAGATCCAAAAAATTTAGCTCATAATACCAGAATTATCGCAGCTGCCTATATTGCTTGCGGTATTGATCCTAATAAAAGTGCTATTTTTACACAAAGTCATGTTCCTGCCCACACCGAACTTGCTTGGTACCTTAATTGCTTTGCTCCTTTGGGTTGGTTGAATCGCATGACGCAATTTAAAGACAAAGCTGGCAAGAATAGCGATCGCGCCAATCTATCTCTGTACGCCTACCCTGTCTTAATGGCAGCCGATATCTTAATTTACAAAGCAAGTCATGTTCCCGTTGGTGAGGACCAAAAGCAACATGTGGAGTTGGTTCGTGATTTAGCGAGTGTTTTTAATAAGCATGTTAATTATAAGCTTTTTCCCCTACCAGAGCCTATTATTCCAAAAGAAACAGCCAGAATCATGAGCCTTAGGGATGGGCTTAGCAAAATGAGTAAGTCAGATTTATCTGATTATTCACGTATTCATCTTCTGGATGATGCTGATACAATTGCCCTTAAAATCCGCAAAGCAAAAACAGATAGTGACCCCATTCCAGGTACTGCTAAAGAATTAAACAATCGTCCAGAGGCATTGAATCTTTTAGGTATCTACGCAGCGCTTAGTGATCAGACGATTGAATCTTTGTGTGCCGATTTTGAGGGTCAAACATTTTCATCTGTAAAAAAAGCCTTGACACAGGTTTTGATTAGTTCTTTAACACCCATCCGCGAGAAAATGCTGTTCCTATTACAAAATCCAAATGAAATCGACAAAATCCTTTATAAGGGCTCAGAAACTGCAAACACTTTGGCTGAAAAAAATCTAAAAGAAATCAGAGATGCGCTGGGGCTGTTGCCGCGGATAGATCGATAGCAATCTACTATTTATCTATGCCCTGATTTTACAGCCTTATTATACTGTTCTAACCTTTGAGCTATGGCGCTGAAAATGCTTCCTCTTGTAAAGCGGTAATGTGGATATTGTGTATCCATCGGCATTCCATCATCACACAGCTTTAGGCCGCATTCTTTATTTGTCAGAATTTCAATCGCTTGGAATATAGACTTAACCGGCCAGATAGAGAACTTTCCTTGACGGACATCTTCCACAACATTTTCCCGTAACGTAAGGTGCTTGCAATTGGAATAAGGTATAATCACACCTTGTGTTCCGCTTAACCCTTGTTCAGTACATACCCTATGGAAACCTTCAATCTTATAATGAACACCACCAATTGATTGCGCTAAGCCAAACTGATTCATCGATCCAGTGATGCCAATGTCTTGACGAATTGGAAAGCCCGAAAGCGATGATATGATAGCAGCGACTTCTGCCAAAGAGGCGCTATCCCCTTCGATATCACCATAATTTTGCTCAAATGTTAAAGAGCAACAATAAGACAAGGGAAAACGCTGAGCAAAAAGAGCATTTAAAAATCCTTCTAATATCAATGCTGCCTTTTGTTGGATAGGGCCGCCCATTTCAGTCAAGCGTTCAATATTAACAACCCCTTCTTCGCCGGCATAGGTGCGTGCACTGATACGACTAGGCATGCCATAATTATGATCACCTGTGCCAAGTACAGCCAAACCATTTATTTGCCCTATGGCAAATCCTTTGGTGTCAATCAAAACTTGTTTTGCGGCAATTTCTTGGTGGGTTCTATCTTCAACACTTGCGTTTCTTAAGCGCCGTAAATTGATAACTTCGATAAGTGTATCCTTTGAGATAACTGGATCCCCTTCGCTTAATACTCCAGCTTCGGTTAAAATGTCAGCGACCAATTCAAACCTAGCACTTAATTTTTCCCGGTGCCCCACCCACCTTGCGCTATATCCCATCAGGTAATCAATTGCGTCTTCGGTAATCTGAAGCCCTGTTAGGCTGATAGCGTTTTGCTTAATCAATTGTCTATAAACAGTGATATTTTCAGGGGTGGCCGGCAAATCTGGGTCAATGTCTGCTTTAATTTTAAAATAAGATCTAAAATCAGGATCATTAAAAAAGAAGGTGTAATACCAGCTGGGGGACGCAACTAAAAACACTTGTACGTCCAGCGCTACACTATGCGGTTCTGGAGCATTTAAGAGAGGAAGCCCCCCTTCTCTCACTCTTTCTTCAATGCGAATTACCTGATCTCTAAGTGCTCCTTTGATAAATTCCCAAAGCTCAGGGTCTTGGGCCAAAGCTTCGGCACGCAACACCAAAATCCCACCATTTGCCATGTGAAAAGCTCCAGGGCGGATCATTGTAAAATTGGTTTCAACAGCACCAGAGGCACTTGTGCGATATTTAATCGATCCAAATAGGTTTTCATAGGTCGGATGGGCTTCTAGGATAACTTTTGGATGCTTAGAATACCGATGATCTACAAACAGGTTAACTCCGTACCATTCCTCCAAATTGAAAAATCTTTTTGCCCCTTCATCTATTTGATCATCCAGAAAATCATCAATGCGATTTAAAATGTCATTTTTTAATTCATCAATCCAACCCCCTAAATAAATACCAAATTCTTCTTGGAATTTTTGGATCAGTGTGTGAATGGATTTTTGCGCTGTGTTTTGTTTGATTTCCTCAGCTTTTTTATTAATTTTCTGACTTGTTAAATGAATGGAAAGTGAAATTCGGTTTAGTCTATCTTTAACATCTTGTAAATTAGCGCTTCCATCTTTGTCATTTTCAAAATTAGCGTCTTGCCTTAATTCTACATTAAATCCATCAGGGTTTTGAGTAACTTCATATCCCCTTTCATGAGCATAATGCTTAACCTCTGCAATTTGTTGTTCTATTTGGTAATCCAAAGACGCACTTAAAGAATCAATCTGCCTTAAATAATGAGGATTTGTTGTCATTTTGTTAAGGATGACTTGTATATTTTTGATAAGATCTTTTGTTTTTTGGACCAAAACCGCCCCAAGCCCTGCTGGCAGTGAATAGGGTTTTGGGCGATGCGTTTCAGAAAAATTATTAAGGTATACCAAATCTAGGGGAGCCTGCATGGTTTTGATATATTGTTTTAAATAGGTCAGTGTCGCTGTCATGCGTCCACTTCTATCTTCACCCACAACAAAAACATGAAATCCTTTGTCTCTCATTTTAAGGCCAAAATGTATGGCCTCTCTGGCCCTACTGTGTGAAGACAAATCAAAAAGAGTTAAAGAATAGTTATCATACACCTCAACTCCGCGCTGCGTGAGAGTCGCAGGAGGATCATAAGAAACATCGCTAGAGTTACTATTTTCTACGTTTGAGAAACTAGGAAGCCCAACATGCTCATGTGAAAGTGATTCTATCTTCATACTTTCAGCATTGCTGACTTGGGTTAAAATTTAGTTAAAATTTTATCATTAAGCTTAGTTCTTTTTTATTGCTCAAGGTAATGATAGAAATATTTCATCATGTAGTTTTAATAAGATAAAAAAATTGGCCGTAAAAATTGAAAAAAATCTAGGCTTAACCCCTGAGCTTTACAATTATTGTCTTCAAAATTGGCTGCGGGAAGATGACATCCTGAATGCTCTTCGTGAACAAACAGAGAAAATGCCAGAAAGATATATGCAAATCTTGCCGCTTCAAGGGCAATTCATGGCTTTTTTAGTTCAATTAACGGGCGCAAAACGTATTCTTGAAATTGGAACCTATACAGGTTACAGCAGCCTTGTTATGGCAAAGGCTTTGCCAAAAGATGGAAAAGTCATAACATGCGATAAAAATCATGAATGGACTAAAATTGCCAAAATTTACTGGGAAAAAGCCGGCGTTTCAGACAAAATTGAGCTTCGTCTTGCTCCAGCCCTAGAGAGTTTACAAAAACTGCTTGATGAAAATCAGCAATTTGATTTTATTTTTATTGATGCTGATAAGAAAAAATATAACACCTACTATGAACTATGCTTAAAGCTTTTAGCGCCAAAGGGAATCATAGCAATCGACAATGTTTTGTGGGCCGGAAAAGTAGCTGACCAGGATCAACAAGATGGTTCTACTCTTGAAATCCGAAGATTGAATCACAACATACATAACGACCAGCGTGTGGACATTTCTCTTGTCCCTATCGGTGATGGATTAACCCTTATTAAAAAGCGGTGAATTATGTTTCAGTCTCTTTATCAAGAAATTACTTATAAGGATCCTTTTCTAGATTTTTCCTCTTTTGCAAACCAAAAGGGAAGCATTTTTTTAGATTCTGCGCCTTCTTCCAATAACAAATGGCCTGTTGGTACAGGAAGATATAGCTTTTGGAGTTTTGATCCTGTTTATACACTTACTAGTAAAAATGGAAAAATTGACTTTCAAGATCACATCTTTGAAGGCAATCCGTTTGATGTTCTTCAAAAAAGCTTAACAGAATTTAAATGTGCAAATCATCCAAATCTTCCCCCATGGCAAGCCGGAATTGCAGGTTATTTTGCTTATGATCTTTGTCATCATTTGGAGAAACTCCCAAGACCTCTTCAAGATGATTTAGGCGCAAAAGACCTTGTTCTTGGGTATTATGACGTTGTTGTTGCCTATGATCATGAGGATAAAAAAGCGTGGGTTATTTCAACAGGTTATCCAGAAACCGAAGAGTCAAAGCAACAGCAAAAGGCACAAGAACGTCTTGATTATTTTGTGACTCGTATCCGAAATGCAGAACCTGTATCTTTGACTCCTCCGCCCGCATTACCGTCTTTGACGTGCAATTTTACACCTGAAACTTACCAACAAGCCGTGCAAAAAGTTATTGATTACATTTATGCAGGCGATGTTTTTCAAACCAATTTATCAAGGCGTTTAAGCGGTGATTTGCCTGAAGACTACGATCTTTTAGCTCTTTACCAGAAACTACGCACTGAAAACCCTGCTCCTTTTTCTGCTTATTTTAATGCAGCACCTACATACCTTTTATCATCTTCACCAGAAAGATTTTTGAAATCTGACCAGGAAAAAATTGAAGCACGCCCTATAAAAGGGACACGCAAACGCTCTTCAGACCCCTTAGAAGATGCAAAATTAGCACAAGAGCTTTTAGATTCTGAAAAAGATCAAGCAGAGAACGTGATGATTGTTGATCTGATGCGTAACGATTTGTCTAAGGTTTGTGAGATTTTTAGCGTTCAAGTTCCTTCTTTATTAAAACTTGAATCTTATGCAACCGTTCATCATTTAGTCTCAACCGTGGTTGGAACTTTAAAACCTGAATTGGACAATGTTGATTTATTAAAAGCGACTTTTCCTGGTGGATCGATCACGGGCGCTCCTAAAATTAGGGCTATGGAAATTATCGCTGAATTAGAACCCAATCAACGTGGCCCTTATTGCGGTTCTATTGGTTATATGAGCTTTAATGGAAATATGGATACAAACATTGCTATTCGAACCTTGACCGTTCAAGAGAATAAAATTTGCTTCCAAGTAGGCGGCGGAATTGTGGCTGACTCTGATCCTTTTGAAGAGTACGCTGAAACAGAAACAAAAGCTGCGGCATTGATCAAAATATTAACCAAATAACTTCCCTCGCCTCTTGATATTCGGCTTAAGAAAAGGTACAAAAGTTTCAATATGATATCAGAATAGTATTTAAGGGAAAATTTGGTGATTAAATCGTTGAGCCCGTTAATTATCTCAGGAAGAGAAGTTCTTCCGTTAGTAGAGGGCGGCAAAGGAATTGCTGTTTCTAATGGTGAAAGCTCAGGATCTTGGGCAGCAGCTGGAGGTGTGGGAACTTTTTCAGCTGTCAATGCCGATGCACACGATGAAAATGGTCAATTAATCCCAATCGTTTATCATGGCAAGACGCGAAGAGAGCGTCATGATGAACTGATTGAATTTTCTATTCAAGGTGGCATTACCCAAGCCAGAATTGCCCATGAAGCCTCAAATGGACAAGGGCGCATTCATATGAATGTTTTATGGGAAATGGGCGCAGTTGAGCCTATTTTACATGGTGTTCTGTCAAAATCTAAAGGCATGGTTCATGGGGTCACATGCGGCGCTGGAATGCCCTATAAGTTGGCAGAGATTTGTGCTCACTATGGCGTTTATTATTATCCGATTGTTTCATCTGCGCGCGCATTTCGTATTTTATGGAAAAGAGCTTACAATCGTTTTTCTGATTGGCTTGGTGGCGTTGTTTACGAAGATCCTTGGCTTGCCGGCGGTCACAATGGCATTTCTAATAGCGAAGATCCTTTGAAACCAGAACCACCTAAAGAACGCGTTATCGCCTTAAGAGAAGCTATGAATGAATACGGCTTAAATAATACGCCTATTTTTATGGCAGGCGGTGTTTGGGCACTCAGCGAATGGGAAGATTGGCTCGATGATCCAAGAATCGGACCTATTGCGTTCCAGTTTGGAACAAGGCCTCTTTTGACTAAGGAAAGCCCTATTTCCAAAGAGTGGAAGCAAAAGCTACTAACCTTAAAAGAAGGCGATATCTATCTAAATCGCTTTAGTCCAACAGGGTTTTACTCATCAGCCGTTCGCAATGATTTCTTAGATGAATTACAAGCACGCGCAGATCATCAAGTCGCCTACAGCATATCGGCCGTTGGTGATCATGTGGCTCCGTTCCCAGTTGGTGCCCGTGGAAGGCTTGTTTATCTAACGCCGCACGATAAAGAACAGGCGGAAAGTTGGGTAGCAGAAGGTCACACTTCAGCGATGCGGACCCCTGATTCAACGCTTATTTTTGTGAAACCTGAAAAAGAAAACGAGATTCTAACCGATCAAATTAATTGTATGGGTTGCCTTTCAGCGTGTGCTTTTAGTAACTGGGCCCAAAATGAAGAAGGTACAACAGGCAAAAAAGCAGATCCTAGGTCCTTTTGCATTCAAAAGACACTGCAAGAAATTAGCCACACAGGGGATGTTAACAATCAATTGATGTTTGCTGGGCATCAGGCCTATCGTTTTGCTAAAGATCCGTTTTATGCGAATGGTTTTATTCCAACAGTCAAGCAATTGGTGGAACGTTTGCAGACTGGATTGTAGGGGGGAGTATCATGTCCCAAGTCATCGTTCGATTCGCTCCCTCACCCACTGGATATCTTCATATAGGCAGTGCCAGAACCGCTTTATTCAACTGGCTATTTGCGCACCATCATAAAGGCAAATTCCTGCTTAGAATCGAAGATACCGACAGAGCCCGTTCCACGCCAGAGGCAGTTGATGCTATTTTTGATAGCATGAAGTGGCTGGGATTAAACTGGGATGGGGATGCAGTTTTTCAATTTGCGCGCGCGGATCGTCATGCAGAGGTTGCTAATCAACTGCTCAAAGAAGGCAAAGCCTATTACTGTTATTGCAGTCCCGAAGAATTAGAAAAAATGCGGGAACATGCAAAAGAAAATGGTCTGCCTATGCGTTACAACGGCTATTGGCGTGATCGTGATCCAAGAGAGGCTCCTAAGGGAGTTGCGCCCGTTATTCGTTTTAAGGCTCCCCATACCGGAGAAACCCTTATTGATGACCATGTTCAAGGAACAGTTCGCCTTGATAATGCTCAGCTTGACGATATGGTCCTTTTAAGAGCTGATGGGACGCCAACGTACATGCTATCTGTTGTGGTTGATGACCATGACATGGGTATTACTCATGTTATCCGCGGAGATGATCATTTAACCAACGCGTTCCGCCAAAAACATCTTTACCTTGCCGCCGGTTGGACAGTCCCTGAGTTTGCCCATATTCCCTTAATTCACGGGCCTGACGGTGCAAAATTATCGAAGCGTCATGGAGCTCTTGGAGCAGAACAATACCGAGAAATGGGCTTTTTACCAGAGGCTATGCGCAACTACCTTTTAAGGCTCGGCTGGGGTCACGGCGATGAAGAAATCATTCCAACGGAAAAAGCTATTGAATGGTTTGACCTGCCAGCAATTGGCAGATCCCCTGCCCGCTTTGATACAGCAAAACTAACGCACATTAATGCGCATTATATTCGTAACTATGACAATCGTGAACTTGCTAAGCTTATTATTCCGTTCCTGACAGACCTCTTCGGAGAGGTCCCTTCCAAAGATCAATTAGATCTTTTGACAAAAGGAATGAATGGCCTAAAGGAAAGAGCAAAAACATTAATTGAATTGGCTGAAAGTGCGCTGATTTATTTCAAAGTTCAGCCTCATGACGAAAAGGCACTTAAATTCTGTAGCGATGATCACAAAAAATTAATTCAAAAAGTTATTTTAAAGTTACAAAGTCTTAATGCCTTTGATCACGATATAGTGGCCAATACAATTCGAAATGCAGCAGAAGAAAACGGGATAAAATTAGGGGATTTAGCACAGCCCTTAAGGGTTGCACTTACAGGTCGCACTGTATCCCCCAGTATTTTTGAGATGATGGAAGTTTTAGGTAAAGATGAAACATTAAAACGCCTAGAGGCTTTTATAGCTCAATGAAAATCTTAGGCATTGAAACAAGCTGCGATGAAACAGCTGCCGCTGTTGTTCAAGATGAAATCAATTTAGATAAGCGTATTTTATCAAATATCATCCATTCACAAATTACAGAGCACGAGCCTTATGGTGGTGTTGTCCCAGAAATTGCTGCAAGAGCTCATCTGTTTTATCTAGAAAATATTATCAATCGCGCCTTAAATGAAGCTAAGACAACCCTAAACGATATTGATGCAATTGCTGTTACTGCAGGTCCTGGCCTTATTGGCGGCGTTCTGGTGGGCGTTATGACAGCAAAGGCGATGGCTATGGGTCTTCAAAAACCTTTTATTGCAGTTAACCATTTAGAAGCACACGCCTTAACCCCCAGACTCAGTCATAACATTGAATTTCCCTATCTTTTGTTGCTTGCATCTGGTGGGCATTGTCAGTTTTTAGAGGTGCTTGGTGTTGGAAAGTATAGGCTTTTAGGATCAACTATCGATGATGCTGCTGGAGAGGCCTTTGATAAAGTTGCAAAATTAATGAATCTTGATTATCCAGGAGGACCGGCAATGGAACGCGCTGCAGCCAAAGGCGATATTAACCGTTTTCCCCTGCCCCGCCCCCTAAAAGGAAGAGACGGTTGTGATCTTTCTTTTGCGGGTTTAAAAACCGCAGCCAGGCTTGTTATTGAAAAACATCTCCACTTATCATCCCAAGATATCGCTGATATGTCCGCAAGCTTTCAGCACGCAGTTGCCGAGTGCCTTTCAGAAAGAATGCAGAATGCTATAAAAATGACGAATCTTCCCATAAAGCATTTTGTCGTTTCAGGGGGAGTTGCAGCGAACCAAACCATTCGCCAGCATTTACAAAATATAGCAATTGAGAATACATTAGAATTCATAGCACCGCCTCTAAAACTTTGTACAGATAATGCTGCAATGATTGCATGGGTTGGAATTGAAAAACTTAAACTTGGTTTGACAGATGATCTTAACTTTGCCCCAAAGCCCCGTTGGCCGCTTTAGAAAAGACAACAAGGAATGAAAAATCAAAAAAACATTGCTGTTTTGGGTGCCGGTGCATGGGGAACAGCTTTGAGTGTCGCTATGGATAAAGCTGCGCATAAAGTTACCCTTCTTCCGCGAAGAAGTGAACAAGCCGCAGAAATTCAAAAGACCAGAGAAAATAAAAAATACCTCCAAGGCATTTCTATAAACCCTGAAATACACGTCACCTCAGAATTTGACATATTAAAAAGCGCTGATATCGTTTTATGGGTTATTCCAACCCAAAATTCTGGCGAAATAGCAAAAAAGCTTTGCCCTTATTTGCCCGTTCATGTCCCTGTTGTCATTTGCTCCAAAGGAATTGATGCGCATAGTGAAATCATTGATGAACGCTCTCTTTTAACGGCGATTATTGGTAAAGAATTACCGAATCCTTTGGCTATTTTATCAGGTCCTAATTTTGCAATTGAAATTGCCCAAGGATTGCCTGCAGCGGCTACCCTTGCTGCACCCTCTTGTGAACTTGCTTTCAGCTTAGCTGAAACATTAAAGAGCCCATTTTACCGAATCTATGCCAGCGATGATCCTGCCGGGGTTCAAGTTGCGGGCGCCGTCAAGAATGTCATTGCCATCGCAAGCGGTATTGTTCATGGAAAAAACCTTGGAAACAATGCCAATGCTGCCCTTATCACCAGAGGCCTTGCTGAAATGAGGCGCCTTGGCCTTGCTCTGGGTGGAAAACTGGAAACATTTTTAGGACTTGCAGCTGTTGGGGATTTGACTTTAACCTGTTCTAGTCGGCAATCAAGAAACATGAGTTTAGGAGTTGCATTGGGAGCAGGAAAAAAATTAAAGAATATCCTTTCAGAGACTCACACCATAGCCGAGGGGATTTATACAGCCGAAGCTGTTCATAAGCTTTCCACCCACAAATCTATATCGATGCCCATTTGCGATGCAATCTATAAAGTATTGTATCATAACGAACAAGTTGATGATGTCATTAAGTCTCTTTTAGCTCGTAAAACGGCATGGGAAGACTCTTAAGGAGAAAAACTTATGAAATATTGGCTGATAAAAACAGAACCTGGAACATGGTCCTGGGCAGATCAAAAAAAACATAACGTAACGCATTGGGATGGCGTCAGAAACTACCAAGCAGCTAATAACTTAAAAGCGATGAAGGTTGGCGACCAATGCTTTTTCTATCATTCCGTTAATGAAAAAAGCATCGTTGGAATTGTTGAGGTTGTCAAAACAGCATACCTAGATCCAAGCGATGAAACAAAGCGTTTTGTCATGGTCGATGTCAAATATCTTAAAGATCTTCATAAACCCGTCAGTTTAGAGGTTATAAAAACTGATCCTCGTTTGTCACACCTTGCTTTGGTCAAGCAATCGAGGCTTTCAGTTATGCCGATTGGTTCAGATGAATGGAAAATAATTTTAGAGCATAGTGTATGAATCTTAAAGTTCCACAAAAACACCAAGAAACCATTATATGTATCTTAGTTTTCGCACTGTGCCCGTTGGCTTTCTTTTTCTCAAGAAGCGCAACTTGGATTCTTACAATAGGCGGTATATTTGGTTTTCTAGTAGTAAAAAAAACCATATTCCATATTATCTCTCACCCTTTTCTTTTGGGCGCTCTGTCACTTATTGCATTCGGAGGATTAAGTAGCCTTTGGTCAGTTGATCCTTTAACCTCTTTATCTTTAACAGTACGGCTTTTTGGAAACTTCATCTTAGGAATCAGCTGGTGCGCTCTCCTTTTACAGCAACCGTCTGAAAGCATTCAGAAAATTTTACATTTTTTAATAGTAGGCGTTTGTGTTGCAGCCCTTTTACTGCTAGCGGATTATCTTTTACACAATCCTTGGCAGTCACTTTTAAACATCAGTTCCGCAAAAGCATTTGTTCCTTTAGCTATTATGCTGACCATTGCAGCGTGGCCTATTGCAGTTTGGCTCTCAGAAAAACACAACTCTGTTGTTTCTGTTCTCTTTCTGATAGGAATAGCAATTTTATTGCTCATTATTGACTGCGATACTGCGCCTCTTGCAATCCTTATAGGCTTAATTGCCGCCGGAATTAGCTGCAGATGGATTCCTCTCACTGCCAGGTTTGGGCAAATTATATCTACCATTTTTATTATGTCCTTGCCCTTTATGATAGGAACTTATCTTACATCTGAGCGTATTCATCAAGTTAACGAGAAAATTCACGTTTTTAGCCATATCCACAGGCTTTATACATGGCAAAACATTAGCCAAAAGATTGAAAAGAAATGGGCTTTGGGCTATGGCCTTGATACGTCTCGTCATGAAACTGTTGGCGGCGAGATGAAAAATTGGCCTCTTAAAAAACATAATGGGGAAAAGATCTTTATTTATACAAAAGCCATCCCTATGCACCCCCATAATGCTCCATTACAGTGGTGGTTAGAACTTGGGATTGTAGGCGCCCTTCTTGGCGCGTTCATAAACTATCAATGCCTTGAATATGTAAAATCGATGCAAGATCGCATAAAAGCTGCATTAACCCTTGGGCTTTTTATAAACGTCAGCTTTATTGCTTATGTTAATCTGGGATTTTGGCAAAACTGGTGGCTTTCTAGTCTGTGGATTTTAGGAGGGCTTATGATTTCCCTCGTCCGTTCAAATCGTTTAGAACATTCCACAAAATAGACTTGCTGTTTAAAGGCTTTTGCGGCAATATAGGGCCAAGTTTATTTATAAAATAAACGGATGGGTGGCCGAGTGGTTGAAGGCACCGGTCTTGAAAACCGGCAAGGGTGCAAGCTCTTCGTGGGTTCGAATCCCACCCCATCCGCCATTTCAGTGCATTTTTAAAGTCTAAATTTTTTTTCTCATGGGACACTGATGGGGCAATTAATAATAATCTTAATTGTATCTTCAGAAAGTCGCGATTTATCCGTAATCTACTCTACATAGAAGAAGTTGCTTTTCCGGTTGTGTATATTTTAAAAAAATTATTTTTGTAAAGAGCGCATTCGTGTTTCTGACGGTATAATGAGAAGAGCAAATTTTTTATCAAAAGCTCTTTTCAACTTACATTTGCCCCTTAAATGTCCCATCCTAAAATAAGAAACATCTTAATCTAAGCTTTATAAGCGACAGTAAGCAATAATTATTCGGTTAATACACCGTTGTTGCTATTTATTGCTGCTTGTTGTAGAGTATTTTCGTCTACAAAGGAGGCAAAATGGCAACAATTGAAACACGGCAAAATAATGACGGGACGATCAGCTATAGAGTCAAAGTTCGTCTAAAAGGTTTTCCGGTCCAATCAGCTACTTTTGCTCGAAAAACAGATGCAAAAGAATGGGCAAAGCAAACGGAAATAGAAATTAAGCAAGGCCGTTATTTTAAAACAGCTGAGGCAAAAAAACACACCGTTCATAAACTTATTACCCGTTATCTTGAAGATGTAAAAAAGAAAAACGCTAAACGTTATGGTGACGTACAAGGCCTTTTAAAATGGTGGGATGCGGAAATTGGAGTCTACCTTTTATCAGACATTACAAAAGCGCTTATTATAGAAAAGCGAGATAAGCTGCTCTCTACAACAAGCAGTCCTAATGTGGAAAAACGAACACCTTCAACAGTCAACCGTTATATGACAGCTCT
Source organism: Alphaproteobacteria bacterium (assembly GCA_019749935.1). GTDB lineage: Bacteria > Pseudomonadota > Alphaproteobacteria > Paracaedibacterales > CAIULA01 > CAIULA01. Next base: position 8,630 of record JAIEPD010000002.1, on the reverse strand, counting down.
AGGTCATGTATTTACCATGGCTGTGAATGAATGGGAATGGATCCATGACCATCCTATGAAAAAGATTTCTAAGTTACCAGAGCCTAGAGGCCGTGTTCGTTATTTAGATGATACAGAGCGCGCAAATTTATTGAAAGCCTGTCAAGAAGGGGAAAGCTCATATCTTTATCTCTTGGTTGTCTTGGCCCTGAGTACAGGAGCTAGGCATGGCGAGCTCATCAATTTGCAATGGCAGAACGTTGATTTGCAACGAAAGGTTATCATGCTGCATGATACTAAGAATAAAGAAAGACGTGTCTTGCCTCTCGTGCATCATGCTTTTGAATTAATGCAGCAGCATAATAAAATTAAATGGGTAGGGTCTGATTTGGTTTTTCCATCACCGTTAAATGTAACGAAACCTTGGAGCAGTCGTGCTGCATGGCTTTCTGCACTCAAGAAAGCTCATATCAATAATTTTCGTTTTCATGATTTACGCCATAGTGCCGCGAGTTACCTAGCCATGAATGGAGCTTCTTTAGCTGAAATTGCAGAAGTTTTAGGGCACAAAACTTTATCAATGGTTAAACGATATGCCCATTTAAGTGAAGCTCATACTGCAAAAGTTGTTCAACGTATGAATGAAAAGATATTTGGGTGATTTGAGTATGTTGTTAAAATTAGATCAAGCTTTTTATGTGAAATGGCTTTCAGAAAAAACTGCAACGCCGCTTCAAAATGCTTTACATTATATGATTGGCATCCATCCAGAATCGAGAGGAACAACACTCCCAGATATAAAAATTAAAGTAGAATCTTTAGAGGCTCGTCTACGCTTTTTAAAAGACTTTGCAGCTGGTAATGAAAAAGAGGCCATTAGATTTTCTAATATTGTTAAAGATGCAACCGTTCTGTCCTCCCAAGATTTTACTTTTTTGATGTATCAATACATTTCGGATTTTCCAGAAGCTCTTTATAAAGTTTATGAACAAGTCACAAAAAAATCATTGGCGTTAGAAGAAGATTCGCCAATCAGAAGAGTGTATGAAGACTATGCTAAACTTGATTTGTGGACTTTAAGGCAAGCTTGTTCCTTAGTCATCCACATGCATCCAGAATGTGAGTCTTTCAATATAGATGAAGGGAAACTAATGGGGAGCCCAGAACTCATACAAAGAATGAAACTATTACCCCACTCCTCTACATATCTTTTTCCAAACTTGGAGCTTTATGAAAATAATCACAAGTTAGTTATGGCTTCTATAAGCGCTGGCAAACTTAAATGCATCGAACAAGATTTTCAAAATGTGAAGAAAAAATCTGTAATTCCTATTGAATTTTTAGCATGGGCTAAAACTAAAGGTATAAAATTTCACGCCATTCTTGAAGAGTTGGTTGGGTGTTACGCACTGCCAAATGGTTCTTCAGACACTGTTAAACAAAACACCTCAACACCAAGACTTAGCGCCATCTACAAAGAAAAAGTACAAGTTGCTGCAAAAATTCTGTGGGAACAGAACCCTACTATGACGATAGAGGCCATCAAAAAACATCGCTATATTCAAGAATTTGCAGGAGGTAAACAGTATTCGGGAAAAAATACCCTTCGTGATTGGATATCTGAAGTAGACCCACGTCTTAAAGCAGAAAAAACAGGGAGACCTTTTTCTAAAATACCCGGCTAGGTTTAGAAAGGACCTTTCTACGCCAGACGGGAATTTTTCTCTCATTAGATTTTTTATAGCTTCGTAACAGATGACAATAAGGTTGTCTTTACCTAAAAGTTACGGAGCACCCCATGAAATCAGAGATCAAATCAAACACAATCATAACATCTGTTATCGATCTAAAAGATTATTTAACAATCAAACAGCTAACAAACGAAAACCCTGCGTTTACAGAAGGTGGTGTTCGCTCACTGATTTTCCATTCAAACAAGAATGGTTTTAAAAGGTGTATGAGACGAATTGGAAGAAGGATTTTAATTTCTCGAAACGCTTTTACGAATTGGATCGAAGAGCAAAATAGTGAGATCTAATATGGTACATTCTCCTAAAAATTTAAAGGCCTCTGGTTGTTTACGTTTTCCAGACCTCCCCAACAAGAGGCCAAAAGATGAAACCTTGTTAGAAGAAAATTCTGAAGAAAATCCAAACTTTTCAGTAACAGCAAGCAAGAAAATTTTGTTTGATGGGAGTATCGCACAAAGAGAACGGCACACGGAAATTGCAAAACTCTGCGATGAAAGTTCTACTCTAAGATTAGATGCTATTATGGCTAACGCCATCTATCCCCGTATCTTTAACAAACAGCAACAAAAAATTCTCAAAGAGACGTTAGAAAAACGTAAGGAGGAAATCTTGTGCGATAGTCTAGAAATAACACATCATCACCAAATAGCTCAGATGGTGTTAAGGAATACGGGTGTATTTTTAGACAATAAAGAAAAACATATTCTTGCTTATCTTTCTACCTTTGCAAAAACAGATGGGAGTCATATTTGTGTAAGTTATACCACAATAAAGAAAGAAACGGGCTGGTGTAAAAGAACTATAACTTCTGTCATTCAATGTCTTAAAGATAAAGGCTTTTTAAAAGAGACAAAGCCAAGCAGTGCTCAAAAGAAAACACCGGCTATTTTTGCTATTAACTTAGAAAAATTAGTCGGGCTAGCGCATGACCTGCATCAGATGCAAGGCGTGCATCAGATGCATCCCATTCCTCACACAGGTGCACCACATGCGCCTAAACATAAGGATATTAACATAAGGATATATAGAGCCGATTCTTCTCAGAATCATGACATACTTTTATTACCTTCCAATGAAGAAGAAATAGTGTCTTCTTGGCAGAAAAGAAATTCTCAATTTCAGAATAGAGAAAATATTGTTAATTTCTCTAATGCTTCAAAAAACAACTCTAGAGGGATTTTAGATGAAAACCAATCTGAGCATCAAAAAGGCCAAGCCATAGCATTACAGCCTCAAAATAACTCGACGGAAGCTCATGTGGCAGATGAAGAGAAACGCGGAAGTGAAATAAAGAATAAAAAACCTGCTTGCCGAGGCAAAAAACAGAAAAGTGATGAATTTTCTCTTCCCGATGAACGTTTTGCTTTAGATGATCTGACGCTTACAGTTTTACCCGATTTAATACCTCAGTTGATAGAAGCAGGGTTACACCCTACTAAGATAATACAAGCTTGGAAAGATTTCGAAGAATACTGGCAAGAACAAGCTCATATACACAAGGGAAAGAAAACACAGCAAGGCTGGAAAAGAGCTTTTTTGCACAACGTTAAGACTTTCAAACAATCATCTTATTGGAAAAACGAAGCATCCGGTTATTGTAGTTCAGAAAATGTAGATATAGCCGCCACAATGGCCAAATACCCTCCCCATAGTTCCATACACCAATATTCAGCCCTGGTTTGGGAAGCGATTGGTTTTTTTCCGAAGCTTGATAATAACCATGTTTAGGAGGAGTTTTGAGTATGAATAATTCTAATGAAATAGAAAATTCACCTCTTTACCGAAACGAAGAAGCAGAACAAAAACTTATCGCTTATCTCATGGAATCCGACCAAGGTTATTTCTGCGTTGAAGGACTACGAGCCGAATTATTTGCCTTTCCTGATAATCAAATTGTATGGCAAGCCATAGAGTCTTGTGCACACAAACATAAGAAAACAAGCTTCGCTCTAGTAAATGCTGAATTCTTACAAAACTCACAGTATGAAAGCCTGAATGAATACTTACGGGACATAAGGCAATATGCTGTTCATCCGAATTTGGACAAAATAAATGACCAAATCCGTATCCTTACCGAACTTTGGCAAAAAAGAGAACGTTTAAAACTGGCACAAGAAATTCTAGAAAAGCTTCCTAGCTGTTCCGTTACTGAAATTGATTCTCTTATTGAACAGCAAATGTTCAATTCTTTTTCAAACTTGCAATCGAATGATGTGACTTCTCCAGAGAAAGGAATAGAAGAGGCCAAGAGAATGGCTCTTGAAGCTCACGAGAGAGCTAAAGAAGGATTATCCGTAGGTATCTCTACAGGCATTAGAGCCCTTGATAGAGAACTTGGAGGGCTCATTAATTCTAATCTTTATATTATCGGCGCTAGGCCTGGCCAAGGAAAGACAACGCTTGCCACCAATATAGCTTTTCATGCTGCTAAACAGGGAATACCTGTTTTATTTTTTTCACTTGAAATGAAACAGGATCAACTTTTTCAACGAATCATTATTTCCGAAATGAAAAGAGTTCTATGTCCCTGGGAAATTATTAAAGGGACTCAAAACGAAATTTTGTTACAGGAATTTAATGAAACGGCAGAAAGTATTAAAAACGTCCCCTTTTTTATAGACGATACAGGATCTTTAAATATAAACACCCTTTTGAAACGGGCTGCTTACAACCATAAAAAATATAATATCGGTTTGATTGTTATTGATTACTTACAACTTGTTGCTTCTAAAGGAAAGTTTGGAGAAAACAAGCATAATGAAATTTCTGGTATTTGTGAGGCTATTAAAGGAATGGCACAAAACCTTAATGTCTCCGTAATCCTTTTGTCTCAACTTAACCGAGAAAGTGATAAAAATCCAGGGGAAAGACCTCGCTTAAGCCACTTGAGAGACTCAGGCGGTATTGAAGCGGCTGGAAATGTAGTCATTTTTCCTTTTTTGAAAGAAGAAAAAGAACCAGAACAAGAAGACTTTATTGTAAAAAAGCAAGGTACTTCACATAAGGCTAAATGTTTTCAAGATTGTTTGATTATTGCAAAAAATAGGCAAGGTAGAGCCAATGTAGATGTCCCCATAATGTTTGATCGTCCCATGTTTAAGTTCATGGATGTTAATTAATGATGAACTTAAATCAGTTCTCTACCATCCTGGAAGAAGAATTAGTTCAAACAGAGATTAATTTTAAAAAGCACCTTAAAAAGCGATTAGGTTCACTGAACCTCAACTCAACTTTTTCCTCTCGCGTCCAAACTCTATCAAACAAGGGCATTCCTATTGCCGATGCCCAAGAATATATTTTTGCTTTTATGCTTACTGGATTTATGGAAACATATTTTTCTGGACTGTTTAGAAAACTTAAGGGCTTGTGCTTAAAAGGATTCGTTGGAGATGGAGATACAGAAAAACCATCAATAATTAAATTTCCTCATTGCAGAGCTGATTATGAAGAGCGGGTGGGTCTATTGATCAATAATGATATAGATGATGAAATAGCAGAAAGCTTAGCCTTTTCTTTTATGATAGCCAATTATGTTGAAAGAAATTTACCTGAAATCTATAAGCAGTTTAAATTAGCGTGCAAAATCTGTAATGACACAAGCTAGATTACCCATATAATTTTTGACAAATCACAATTAAATAAATGATTAGCTTAAAGATAAACGTTAATAGATGTCCTAAAAGAACAAAATAACGTTTAAAAAACGTACAATGAAAGCGGCAAAAGAGGATTTTTAGAAGATAATCCAGGCTTTCCTAAAGGTTCTATAAATATGCGTATTCCTATCTAAAACCTCCAGTGATTCTTATTTAAATCGTGCGGTTAAGAATGAGCCTTCATTAAGAGAAATTTACCAAGATCTAAGATGACCCTTTTGAAGGCGTCTAAGATTAACATTATGGTTGCGAATTAATGATGGTTTTTTACGATGAGCTAATTGAGAGAGAAGTATTGATGTTTTCTTCACCAAAGAGAAGATTCTTGAAAGGTTTCATTTGGTACCTTAATAGTTTTTTTAAAAACATGTAGTTTATTTATGAACTTTTAATAAAAGTCTTGGGAGTTTTGTGAATTTATGCCTTTAAACTCAAAAGATGGGTATTACACTCCAACCGAACTCGAGTCTACACCTACTCTCTTACCTTTTCTGTGCGGAAGTTGGGAGTAGCTCGCTCAACTACAAAAAAACCATCAGGGATAAAGTTATTTGAGGATATCACCCCTTATAAGAACGAATCCTAAATAAGTATCAATGGCCTAAAATAAGATAACCTCTATATTTTCCAAAATATTTATGAGCTTCTAGTATAAGACTATTTATCTCATCAATTTTTGGTTTCTATTATGCTTTTCCTTCATTCCACTCATCATAGTTTCTCTTAGTTTGCAAAATAGACTTTAAACGGTCTTCTCCTTCCAAAGAGTAATTAAGCAAAGGAACAACATGGTTGTTACGAAGCTTTATATAATATGATTTTGCTGCACTATCATTTCCAAGTCTAGAAACAAAAATTAATTTCCTTGGTTCTGAATGTGAAACTGCAAGTACAGTAATCTGAAAACCATTAAGCTCAGCAATTATGTTAGCAAATGTCATTGGAAGCTCAATTTGATTAGGAAAACGGATGTAATATGCAGGACCACGATTTTGATATAAATAATTGTCAAGATAGGCTCTTAGTTCACCTTCTGTAACTGCAGAAACTTCTGCCTCAGAAACCTCTCTTAGCTCTTCATCTCCAATATCATCAGTCCTTCCTTCTGAAAGCCTTCTTACTACCAATAACTCTTTCTTCATTATTTGTTGATATCTTGCATCTCTCATTACAGCTGCTATGGCTACTCTTCTCATTGCATTAGCTCTTTCGGTGACACTATCATACCCTTCTCCCTCTTCAGTGATAGTAGAATGAAAAAAGCAATTTCCATCTCCAGGAGCCAAACCTGAAACTAGAATTTGAGGATATTCCGGTGGAATAATTCCGGCGTCAACTGCAAAACAAGGAAAATCAAGGTCAGAAACATCAGGATTCGAGGGAATAGTATTTTTTAACTTTTCTATTAAAGGATCTGGAGCAGCAGAAACCCTCCGGATTATAGAAAAATAACCAGGATCAATCTTAAAAACAGGACGAACATCACGAGATAACATAAGACCACTTCTGAACTCTTCTTGTTCAGATTTATTTTTTTCTGGTTTCATTTCATCCGAAATTGTGCTTCCTCGTCTACTATCAAACAAACTATAAGTTATTGCATCTTCAAATGTTTTATTTTTGCTTAAAGAGGCTGAATGTAATGTATAACTTGTTCTATCTTGATGTTTTTTCCAAACCAAATTAGACAGGATTCCTATCCTTTCCATATTGGCAAATACTTTTTCTAACCACTTTCTACCGAGATATGTTTCATTAACTTGTAAAACAAACATATATAATTGTTGCTTGTCATCTAATAATAACTGCGGGGTATTTGGTATTTGACTTATATATTCAACCTTTCCCGAAATAGTTGGCAAAAATCTACGAGGAGTTAATCGCTGTTGGAGTGCTAACATACCAGGGAAAAAAACATCATGGATCCTACTTAATACTTGGTTATAGCTTACACAACTTTCAATACCAAATTTTGCAGGAAAACGTTGCATGACAATAGCGCTTTTCTCATTTACTTTTTTAGCATACTCTAATAACCATAATGGAATATCTGGATTAAGATTTAGTTGATTAAACCAGATATAATTAGAAGCATGTGTAAACAAAATTACAGAAAGATGATGATTAAAATCATGAGTATGAATATTATGCAATGCTGTATTAGCTAAAAGAATACTATACTGGTAATTACCTTGGGGAGTATTAGAAAGTGGGTGAGAAAATTTAGTATCAGGCTTCAAAATACCAAGAGCATGGCGTTTTTTATTGCTCATATAAATAGTAGGATCATTATAGGATTTAATCATTTGCAAGGAAAAAAACAAGTAAACATGCTGTTTCATTAGAAAAAAATGCGCCAATTCAACTTCAGAAAGAGAATGTTCGTAATAGGAAAATAAAAGTAAATCATCACGAGATCGGTCAAAATTAGAAAGACAAGAAATTGTGGCTAGATCAAACATTGGATCCCCCACAAAAGCTGTTTCCCAATCTATGATATACAATTCTTCTGTTTTCTTATCGCATAGTAAATTCAACGGATGCATCTCATAATGACATAAATTATTTTGAAAATAAGGAAATAAAATTTGATATATCAAATCCATATAAAAAATAGTATTTTTATACCAAGCTAACTGTTTTGGATATAAACTTATTACTCTTTCAACGGAACTTTTAAGAAAACTATAAGGAGAAAATTCTTTTTTATGATATGCATTGTCATATTCCAATTTTGCAGTTCCATGAATGCCTTTTAATAATATAACTAATTTTTTTAATAAATTATCATCAAATTTTTTAAGTTTTAAAGGGTCATTATCAATATATTCTGATATTAAAATTCCATGTTCAACATCATATGCAAATACCTTAGGACTAATTCCTAATCTTGAAAAATTTACATGACTCATAATGGCACGAGCTCTTACTATAGCATTACGTCTATCTGAAGCCTCTCTAACATACATAGCACGTAATGAATATTTTTTACCGTGACTACAGTTTAAGATAAACACCCTAGGACTAACAGGAATAGCTTCAATTTGACAAAAATACTCACCAAAATCTAATTGATCTGAGCGCAATTCCGTTTTTAATGCCGTATTTATAGCCTTAACTATTGGTTCAGGGGATCGCCCCTTAATTAAATCTAAACCTTCTATTTTTACAATATATGGTTCACTGGTGGGTGGCATCATATACATAGGATTTTGGGGAAAGACTTGAGAGGTTGATTCTTCGA
>JAIEPD010000011.1 GCA_019749935.1 Alphaproteobacteria bacterium | reverse complement strand
TTAATGCTATAACCACACAATTCTTTAAAAATCAGGCTATCTCTATCACTTAACTTTTTTAAAAAAAGACAGTTGCTATGATCGCACTTCTTAATCCAGAATTTGGATTATTTTCTAATTTTATCAGCTTATGCTGCGGCCATTTCTTTTTTTGACTGATTAAAAGTTCTCAAATTTTCTTTTTTAAGCCCGAATTTTCCAGGAATATACGCGCACAAAAAAGTCTCATCATCTTCCATTAAGCAATCTGCTGAGAATGCATATTCTCTCCAACTAGATCCTACAGGCAAAGGAGCTTCCATTATATGTTTATTGCAAAGAATATGAGTGCCGTCTTTAAGAGCGTTAAGGATTTTAGGGTTTGCTGTTAACGCCTCTTGGCTATCTAACAGTAAGCCAACAGATTCTTTTGATTGAGTTGTCAAAACTCCATGATTGCCATCCTCATCAATACAAAGAAAAGAACCAGTTCTCTCTAACATATAAAATTCTTTGATTTTGTAGGTTTGAATGATTATTTTAAAATAATTTTTGAATTTCTCACTACAGAGAGCTGTTTTTCTCTGGTCTTCAGGATCAAAGACCGCCTCTATCTTTTTGGAAAAATCTGAAAAATATGCTGCTTGGCACTTTTCAAGGGTTTCCTGGATAACGGCATAAAAATTGTCCTCATGTTTACGGATATAGGCATCAATAACACCTTCGTTAAAAGCCTTGATGACAAGCGTTTCATCAGTCTCGCCCGTTAAAAGGATTTTGCGAATAGACGTGTCTTGAATTTTTTTACAAAATTCCAGGCCATTCATACCAGGCATATTATAGTCAACAATCACGGTTGAAATCTGATCAAACCGGGTGTCATTATAAATCATTTTATAAATGTTAGACACATTCACAGCCATTCGGTATGTCTCAAGCTCTTCCTCTTCCAGGTAATTAAAACAATTATGAATAGAAGTTTGCATATTTAGGTTGTGCTGGACAATCTGTAGCGCTTTGGGTGGGTTCGTTTCGATTATAAATTTTGCAGCATTCCGAGATAATAAAGACTGAAGTTGCCTTAAGTAGTTTCTATCATCATCAATAAGCAAAACCGTTGTTGGGTGATAAAAAAATGGGACGCAGCTGTGCATAGGGACCTCCTCTGATCTAAGCTTATGAAATCAACCTGGAATAAGACATGTATATTCCTTCACAATTTAAGCTATTTTTACTTATAAAATAATACATTATTAATTTTGTATTGTTTTTATAGCAAATTTTGATTCTATTTTAATACCTATCATATTTTATAGGTGCAGAGTTCCTTGTGTGAAGACGTGCATTTATATCAAATATCTCTCTATAATTTATAGATATTTTTAGAATGTCAAGGGAAAAATATATGAAAAAATTAGATATATAAAAAAGTTATTTGATGAAAGGTTTGTGGAGAATGGGGCTGGCTTAAGATTGTAAAAGCAACACAAGCCAGCAATATGAAAATCCTGGCCTGTATTCTAAAATGGCAAACTTATTTTGCCTCAACAGGAGCAACTTCACCAGACGTTACAGCAGCTATCACGACTGGACGTGTGTATGCAACTGACTCCGCAGGTGAATAAAATTGATTTAATCCTTCAGCATCGTGTCGAACGAAACCCGTCAAACCAGTATATTTTTGAAGGATAGTATCATGTGCGCCACCTCTATTAGTTATCATGTAGGTGTGGTGAGGGACTGTTCTAACTTGCTTTCCAAGGGTTGCATCATTTTCAGGTGGAAGCAAACTGCCAATACCTTTAGCAAACACTGCTGCATTGTACATGCTTTCAAGAATACCAAGCAGATCCTCTTCGCCAACAGTGGGTTTTAAGTATAAATAATGACTTACAAGACCAAGCGGCTTACCAGTAGGATCCAATACTTGTTTATCTTCTCTAGCCCCATCTTCTCTTGGCTCTCCTAACACTCTAGTTCCTGATGCAACAAAGCTCTGAATAATATCTGCATGTTCATCTGCTTTGTACCCAGCGCCTAGTACAGCTCCAAAGCTAGGTTGGACACCGTGACCAACAGCACCCATATATTCTTGTTCACCAGTTGGTGTTTTTTTCCAAACAAATACTGAGTAAAAAGGATTCGGAGCTGTTCTTTGACTGAATGGGTTATCTTCGCATTTTCTTGAAAGAGCTCTGCTCAAAAACAATCCGACAAAAGGGTCAGTTCCACCATGAACTTGTTTCAATAATTCAAAGTCTGCCATTGTGTCGCGAAACCCTCTTATAACCCAAGTGTCTGATTCTCCCGAAATTTCTCGTGCAAAACTATCATCAACCCTCTCAAACTTGAATTGTTCTGGCTTTATAGCATGCATTTTCACATTAGCAACTATAGTATCTAAAGTCGAAGCAGCTACCCCTTCTTCCATTGCAAAAACTTGGCCTGCAGCGCAAACACTGAAAAGCCCGACAAGGGCCAAAAGAATCATTTTCTTAAACGTATGTTTTTATCATATATAAAGTTAAATACAAAGATGTTATGCACCTGTGTGTCCGCTATAGTCAACTTCTATATATGCTCTAAATAAAATTGTTCAATTTTTTTAATGCAACCACGGTTGGATTCAGGCAGGATAAGCAAAATTAGAAAAATATTAAGGACCCTTAAGCAATATGGCTGCATATCAATATATCTATGTAATGAAGAGCCTTTCAAAAATTTTCCCAGGTGGGCGAGAGATTTTAAAAGATGTTTGGCTTTCTTTTTTTCCAGGCGCAAAAATCGGCATTATCGGCCCGAATGGATCCGGTAAATCGACCCTTTTGAAAATCATGGCAGGCCTTGATAAGGAATTCAATGGTGAAGCCTGGGCTGCAGATGGCGTTAAAATTGGCTACTTATCCCAAGAACCTGAACTAGATCCAAATTTAGATGTTGCCGGTAACGTAATGGCAGGTTTGTCTGAAATTAAAGGTTTATTGGATCGGTTTGAGGCACTTAATTTGAAATTCGCTGAACCCATGAGCGATGATGAAATGAATGCTTTGATTGCTGAACAAGGGGAACTTCAAGAACAAATCGATAACTTAGATGCTTGGGATCTTGATCGCAAAATTGAAATTGCTATGGATGCCCTCAGGTGCCCTCCAGGCGATGCTGCAGTTGCCAATCTTTCGGGTGGTGAAAAACGCCGCGTTGCCTTGTGCCGCTTATTGCTTCAAAAGCCTGACATGCTTTTGCTGGATGAGCCGACGAACCATTTGGACGCTGAATCCGTTGCCTGGCTGGAGCGATATTTAAAGGACTACACAGGAACTGTCGTTCTGATCACCCACGATCGTTACTTTTTGGATAACGTCGTTGGTTGGATTTTAGAGCTTGATAGAGGCCAAGGAATCCCTTATGAAGGAAATTACTCTAGTTGGCTAGAACAAAAACAAAAACGATTGTTTACTGAACAAAAGCAAGAAACCAATCGTCAAAAGCAGTTGGCCCGTGAATTGGATTGGATTCGTCAATCACCAAAGGGGCGCCAAAGTAAGAGCAAAGCTCGTATCCAGGCTTATGAATCTTTATTAAATGAAACTCTTGATCAAGGCCAGGGCGATGGAGCAATTCATATTCCCCCAGGGCCTCGTTTGGGTGACACTGTCATCCAAGCTGATCATTTGTCCAAAGGATTCGGCGATCGTTTACTGATTGATGACGTTAATTTTAACCTACCGCGTGGTGGGATTGTTGGAATTATTGGACCAAACGGTGCTGGTAAGACAACACTTTTCCGGATGCTAACCGATCAAGAAAAACCGGATCAGGGCGCTTTAAAGATTGGTGAAACTGTTGTGATGGGCTATGTCGATCAATCGCGTGATGCTTTAAATTCTAACAAAACAGTTTGGGAAGAAATCTCTGGAGGTTTGGACGAGGTTGCCCTTGGAAAACGTACCATGCCAAGCCGTGCTTATTGTGGTTTGTTCAATTTTAAAGGACCCGACCAACAGAAAAAAGTTGGACAATTATCAGGCGGTGAACGCAACCGTGTCCACCTTGCCAAGATGCTTAAATCAGGCGCTAACGTTCTGCTATTGGACGAGCCAACCAACGATCTGGACGTGGAAACATTGCGTTCTCTTGAAGAAGGTTTGTTAGATTTTGCGGGCTGTGCGATTGTTATCAGCCACGATCGTTGGTTTCTAGATCGTATCGCAACGCATATTCTGGCCTTTGAAGGCGATAGCCAAGTCGTTTGGTTTGAAGGAAATTATCAATCTTACGAAGAAGATAAAAAGCGCCGCTTAGGCATTAATGCTGATCAACCACACCACATTAAATATAAACCTTTGGCTAGGTAAAAGAGGGAGATGCACTGAACTGCCCACTTAAAAAATTGTCATTCCGGAAAGTAGGTGAGTCCAAGTTTTGCTTGGGTGACGAATCACTTATCCGGAATCTCAAGACATTTGTTAACGGGCGTCCTAAGATTCCGGGTATTAAGCCTCACATGCAGCAAGCTGCTGTTTGACTAAATCCCGGAATGACAAAGGTTTCAGTTCTTCTTAACCCATACACTCCATGGCTCTACACCCAAGCCATCTTTTGCCTGAACGTAAGAATAAAACTTATCTAGGAATTTTTGTCTCTCTATTCCCAAAGAATTACGGAATTTGTCCTCAGACTTTGTGTCATGAAGGTTTCTTCCCCCCATTGCAACTTGACGAGCCTGTATGTCGTCTTTACCCAGATACTTACTATTTCTGATCATATCGTACATCGTCATGAAGGTAGAAGTTCTGCCACTGCCGCCTCTGCAATGAAAATGAAGCCAGCTTTCTTTCGGTAATGCTTTAACAAAACTAATAAATTCATCCACAATCTCGTCACTGGGACGCATATGATCACTAACTGCAAAACGTACATATTGAACACCCAACTGCTTTGCGATCATTTCCTCTGTTTGAACTTGATGGATGGTCTCTAGCTCTTTAAAGGTTTTTCCTAAAGCCCCTTTTTTTCCTTTTTCAATGACATAATGAACAAGGGCCACAGTCTCATCTAAAAGTTTTTTTCGTTGCGTGTTTTCATCCTGTTCTGTTGCTTTTGTTGATCTGCCCCAGCTGCTGGAAAAATTAGGACTAAAAAAAGACACAGGATATCCATTGATAAAAAGATGAGATTCCTGCCTTAGGTCAATAATAATGAACTGGTTTGGGACAATATGCTTATCTGAGATAACCTCATCAACAATTGTTTTTAATTGTTTAGAAGAAAACTGAGCGCTTGCAGATACATTTAAGTCAGCAAGACCCTGAGCGTTAAAAGGTTTTGGAATTTTTTCCAAAAATTCGTGACTTGTTGATCTAAATTTTCTGGGCTTTCTGGCATCCAGTTCTGGTTTTTCAGAAGGATCTGAGATTCTTGCATCTGACAAAATCGGTAAGCTAGGCTTAAAAAACTGTCCACAAAAAGGAATACTGACAAACAACGCAACAACAAAAATGCCTGCCTTGATTTTTAGCTGACGCTTTTTTATTTTCTTCATTCTTATCTACTCGTCTATAAGAAGCAGCTTTTCTCTTCTTTCGTTAGCTGTTTTTACACTAACCCTTTCTTATTAACAAAAGATTAAAATATTGAAATTGATAACTTTTGATACTAAACCAAGGCTTAAATTTTAATTAACTCGCTCTTCCCAACCCCATGAAAAGATTGGCTACACCCTCTAATCCATGAGTCCGGCGCATGTGATCTAGATGGTCAACACTTTGATGGCATAACATGTCTCCCACATATAAATGCCCCAAAGCATGATGTTGGCATCGTGGGCCGCAAGGCGCAATCACGTCATAAGGTATTTTATTTCCTAGCTGAAAACGCAAACCTCTTTCATCAAGAAGGGGGGCTGAAGCAGGCTCATTTGATACAAAAACTGAAAAGAAATGATCATGACCTAATACTTTAGAAAATAAGGGTTCAATACACTGCGAAACATCTCGATTCTGGAAAAAATAATCTCGAAACATGTCAAATTCTTCAAGAGATAATTGTTGCACTGTAATCGTTGAGAATTCTTTTATTTTTACCTCTTTTCTTAAGAACTCTTCTTCTTCACTTTTTGAGAATGTTTCTGCTTCTTGGATTTTTAAGGAAACATCTGATTTAGACTTTTTTAGACCAGCTATGATTTTTTGATATTTATCTATCTTTTGTTTAATTTTGGCAACTTCTCTTCCTATCTGCTCTATTCTATACGGAATGAAACCTTGAAATTGCCTTTCAATTTCTGGTCGCCATACACTTGTTAGTTCAGGATGCACTTCTGTTGTGATTTGGTCTAACAAACCAAGTACCACTGACTGTAACGCTTCATCTAAATCTTCTAATTTTTCTGTTGTGCGTACACTTGCAGCTTTATCCGGATCCATTTTCTCCATTAACTCATTTTTCCAGTGCAGGAATAACTGAGGCATTAAGTGTGGATATTCTCTTGAAAATGAGCGCTTTGCTACAGCATCAAATAACAAGCTTCTGGCTGCGTGTTGAACTTGATGTTCTTCAGGAGTTAATTCATCAGGGATTTTGATATTTACTTTTGGTGGAAGGCGGTACCAATTTGTAGTTTCACTGATCCAGGATTGCAGCGTTGAGTCTAAAAAGTTAAAGGGAATATCTTGCTCCAATTGGGACATAAAACCCTCAAACTGAGCACGCTTTTGTTTGATATACCGAAGCATGTGTGAATCCCAATGAGTATCAGATAAAAAGTAGGCATCTTTGATTTTCTGCCGTACATGGCGCTTGATCAGCGGTTTATATCTTTCGAAGGTTACCTTGATATCCTTAGGTAATGCTCTTTTCAAGCTTGATGAAGACATTCTAGCAACCTGCTCCATAAGAGATAATAATAAATATCCCCCATCATTTCGTTCAGATTTAGAGAATGTTAGCCAAATTTCATCTTCATCGCGCCCTGATGGATTAGGGCTACCAAATAAACGGCCATTGAATCCGATCCCAAATACGAACGGAGATGCACCCGATTCAGGTGCTGCAGCATGTTCTGATGGTCTTAATGCAGCCACATTATTTGAAAACTGCTTTAGATCCTCTAGCGCTTTAGACGCACAAGTTAATAAATTGTCCGCTGTTCCAGCTGCTCTTCTAAGCTGTTCCAGTATATTACTTCCCTTTCCTTCTACAAAGGGCTGATGAAATACTCTTTCTAAGAGATAAAGATCAAAGGCAATCATAAATTGATCATATTTATGGGGGCGAGTGATCCATTCGTCTTTATCTTTTCTCCTATAACTTAAATGCTTTTTAAACCTTTTTAAAAACAGATCTGCCTTTACTTTCCTGCCAAACTTTACCATAGAATCATATGCGTCAATAATTATGTCACCACTTGCGCGTGCCAGTGGATTTGCTGCCATCCAAGCATGATAAGCAGCAGAGGCTTCCATTGCATAACCAAAATTTGGTCCATAATTGCCGTCAACTGACGCTGCAGGCATACGCGAGCGCGCCTCTTTTGGATGTAAATTTATTGTATCTAACTGTGATACAGCCCATATTTGCTGCACCAGTTGATGAACTTCGCTGGTTTTGTATCTTTCTTCTAAGCTTTCACAAACCATCTTATAGCAAAGCTTTCCATATTGATGACCTTGCAATTCTTTCCAAAAGCTACGCAAGTGATTGGGTTCAAAACGATCTAGTTTTCCGTATTCAGCTAAAATATAAGTTTCAAATTCTTCTCTTTCTTCTGCAGCCCATCGCGTTTGTTCATGCTCTAACAAATCAGACGGGTCTTCTACAGAAGCTAAATCCGGCCTCATACGCTTTAAAAGAGAGAACATATACTGAGCCCCTTCATTCAACGCTCTATCACGAGCAACTTGAATACGTCGATCTAGCTCTCTAAAACGCGCATGTTTGCCGTCGTATTGCCTATGGCCCTGATTTTTTTTAAGCCAATCACGAAGTTTGGAAGCCTCTTCAAATTCAGCGTCATCAACATATTTATTTAAAGGACTTTTTGCAGAATCGTTTAAAGCTATCTGTTTTAAAAAACCACCTATTGCATTTACAAAGTCTCTACATGAATCTTCTTCATCGCAATCGGATTCTTTGGCTTCAGCTGTCCCATTTAGATGAGATATCCAGCCATCCAAATGCCCTCCTTGAATAAATTCCTGAAAGAAATTAGAAAAAATTCCTACACCCGTATCAGAAGTTACGGGCCCCTCTTGCAAGGGTGAAAAATGGTTAGGGCGGGTTTTCATTCCAGCCCGAACAGCTGCTTGCGTTATTGTTCTAACGTCAGTAGATTTAGCTTTAGGGTTGGTGGATTTAACATCTGTTACTAGTTCAGATACATGATCGAATAAATCGGCAGACTCATCGTTGCCAATCATAACTTCGATCACTTCGCTGGGATTTGGATCTGGCCGCAAATTACTTTCAAATTCTTCCTGTGAGACAGGCGGATTAAAGGCCCAATTTATTCCCTTCATCATGGATTGGACCAACATAAAGGTGTTAAAAAATTGTGCTCTTTCGCGGACTCTATCATCAATTTCCCCAGCAGAAAGGCTTGTTACAGTAATGAATAAAAACGATAAGAGAGAAAGACATATTTTTTTCATAGTTATTTCTTTTGATATGAGTTTTTTAGGAGCTTAAAAATAAGCAGTCTTAATGTTTTTTTGTATAAATACGTAATATAAGCATCCATACTTATAGTGTGATAGAGAAAACCTGTCAATGAATATGTTTAATTTTTTAATTAGAAGCCTAAGACTTTTTTCTTAAGCGCCTCGAGAAATAAAGGATGGCAAGATAACGTTGGAACGCGCCCATAAAAAGGAACACCCAAACTCATCGCAAGATTCTTATAATCAATATCTAATTCCACTAACGTTTCTGAATGTTCCGATACGAAAGAGATTGGCACCACAACAACAGGAACTTTATCTGCCGCTGCTCTTTTGATTTCGGCATCTGTCGTTGGCTCTAGCCATTTTAGGCGCCCTACACGACTTTGGTAACAGACCTGATAGTCAATATTTCCTTCTAAGCTTGAGACAATTGCTTGTGCTGTCTGTATCGTTTGTTCTTGATAAGGATCACCGTCATCAATGATTTTTTGCGGCAAACTGTGGGCAGAAAAAAGAATCCGCGGCGTACCATATTTTTCTGCTTCTTTGTAAACTGGCATCAACGTTTCGACATGCGCTTCGATAAACAATTCATCTAATGGATAGCTCTCGATTTCCTTAGTTGGAACCTTGATGTCTTTAGCTAAAAGGTACCATTCTTTAAAGGATGAAGCAGTTGTTGTGGTTGAATAATGCGGGTAAAGGGGCAGCAAAACCACCTCATCAGGGTTATATTTTTTAACCTCTTTGACTGTTTCTTCGGCAAAAGGATGCCAATATCGCATCGCTATAAAGACTTTGTATTCAGAATCTTTACCCTTTAAGGATTCCTCAAGAGCCTTTCCTTGAGCCACGGTATTTTCTAACAAGGGGGATTTCCCACCCATTTTTTGATAAATCCCGCTCGCCTTTTTCGTTCGCGTTTTTGAGATAAACTGGGCCAACAAATAGCGAAACGGCTGAGGAAGCCGAATAATCGCTTTGTCGTTAAAAAGATTGAAAAGAAAAGGCCGTACAGCTTTTAGCGAATCAGGCCCACCCAAGTTAAAAAGGATTACGGCTGTTTTTTTGAGGCGAGGGGTCATAAAATGAATGCCTTTGAAGTATACTCCACGAAAAACTTATACCTTAGATTGGGCTAAAAAGCATCCTCAAAAAGACATCAAAATCACACAAACGGGCGCTGTCACAGAAAGATTAAAGCGCCCTCCTTGAATGCATTGCCCGGGTGGAATACCAGCGCCTTCCATCACTCTCAAAATTCCATCTGAAGGACCTATAGAAGATCCATCATCCTCTGCTTTTCTTTTTAAAATCTGCGCCTGACGAGGCGTGAAAAGACCACCGTTAGATTTGCTGCCATTTTCTTTGCCAAGCTGTAGCCAATTGCCTGGCATTTGATCGGTTGGATTGGATACAACACTATACCTACCGCCAAACTTAGAAGAAGGGATTTTATCAGAACTAAGGTATCCTGCCCTAAACAGATGAATCCAAAATCCACGTTCCTCAGAATCACCCGCAATAATGCCATCACCATTACCATTGGGAACATCGGTGCCAAAATGATTGCTTGCAAAAGGGTCATCACCGGGCAGTGCACTATAAGTTTCTTGATAATGAGTCACTGCTGTGTTGAAACGATTGAAATCATTTAAAACAGCTCTGGCTTTTGCAGACTCAAGCAAATCCTGACCCTTGAAAACCGCACCTGCAATAATTCCCATCACCATTAAAACAATGGCAAGCTCAATCATCGTAAATCCAGGTAGATTTTTAGAAAGTAACTTTTTAAGCATCTTATGGTTTCTGCCCATACTCGACGAACTTTTTTATAAAGCTTATACTGAAAAAACAATCTTAGATATAAAAAATATATATTTCATGAATGGCTATCTTCAAAATAAAATCAAAAAGCTGTCATATCAAAGCTGGCATCGCGGTACACGTGAATTAGATCTTGTTTTAGGTGCGTTTTCTGATAAGTATCTTTCTACTTTTTCAGAAGAAGAACTGGAAGAGTATGCATTGATTTTAAAAGAAAATGATTTAAAGCTTTGGGAATGGATTAGCGGCAAGATTCCTGTTTATCATTCCGAGCCTTCTATATTACAAAAAATATGTAAATTTTATTCGACAAAGGCGATTTAAATAATTTATTAATTAATATTATTTTATAAATGATTATTCTAATTTCTATGCTTAATAAAAAAAAATGATCAAAATATTATTTTCTTTTTTGATTATGACTATACTTTCAAGCGATCCTCTTTGGGCAAGGGCTAAGGAGGTTGTTGAAAGGGAATATGATGCTTTTAGAACAATAGCTCCTGTTATGCCTAATGTAGGAAAAGCTGAACAGTTTTTAGAAGACCTCACTAAAAAAGGACAGGTTGACGACATTATTGCCATGCTTAATAAAGGTGATGGCGTTCGTGGGTTTAGTAAAAAGGACAGAAAATATTATACACCCGAAGAAGCAAAAATCGCCTTGAATGCCTTATTCCTTGCTAAACAAAGATCCCCCGGTGTTTTTCCGTTTAAAGAAGGAATTGATTCTTTCGGATCCAAAGCTGTTCAGACCCACAGACATTTTGTCAAAGTCGCTTGGCGATTATTGGACCCAGCCTTGGGTTATCTTAAGGCTGAGACGGATTTTAAAACAAACGATCGTGCTTATAGAGAATTTAGAGCGTTAGTTCGGGAACATATGAAATTTGGGAACATGAATCTTCAATCACATGGTGAGGGTGATACACTTTATGTTGATAATGGGGTAAGCGTTACACAACAATACAAGTATCTAAACTTACCAACGATACCTTGTTTTCATGCTTATCATCCTGCAGACTCTAAAATTTCAGAAGATGGTACTGTCCTGAGTTCTTATACTATATATTCATCTCTTCGTTTGAAGCTTCCAACTCCTGAAATAAGAAAATTTTTACCTCAGAATGTGCAAGATGCCATAAAAGATATCTCCTCTGAAAACCTTGAGATTTGTGTTATGGTACAAGTTTTTTTATGGGATGTTGATACCTTATATCGTCCTCAACCTTGGCTGGACCCTGATGCACCCTTTGCACAGATAGACTATAATCATGCATTTAATGTAACCGTATCTTCTTATCCTGTACCTACAGGAAATACCATTTCGCATGCTGAAGGCCCAATCACAGAAGGAGTCAATACCCACACAGAAGGTGGAACAAACTATATTGTCTCCTCAGGCGCCTCGCCTTCTGCTGGTGGCGTTTTAAATGATAAAAGAGGTACAAATTTTTCTTTATATTCCCTTACACAAGTTAACAACATAACCGCATACAAACCTGAGAGCGGTAAGGTTCAAGCACCAGGTCGTTATGCCTTAACGCTTCATTGGATGTTAAATGAAAATGGACAAACAAGAATGCAAAAAATTGCAGAAACCTTATCCAAGCTCAGCAACTTAAAAATATATCATCTTAGCGAATTGATTGATACAGAATCTGCGCTCAATAAACTGTACCGTTTTGGTTTTTAGAGCTTTTAATTTAGAGAGCTTGCCTTTATTTGCCAGCACCTTCATAATGCAAGTAATTTAGAAAGACCGAATTCTCAATAATTAGGAAATGGTTTTGTATGCGCTGTTCTTCATTTTGTACAGCTGAAATTTTTAAGATCGATGAACTTGCTAAGTATTTCAGAAATCAAGGTTTAGATCCAAAATTTTATGATGACGTTATCCATCTTCACAAAGGTGATGAAGATGAAATCAAAGAAATATTCTATTTTCCTTATGGATGCGTGATTTTTTGGGGATTAAGCGAAGAAGAAGAAGAACAATATCTAGACAATTTAAAGCCATATGAAATTGGCTCACTGCCTGAAACGACTCAAGATGTTTGCCTTTTTGAACGTGGCGAAGAAACAGCAATCAACGAAGAAGATGATCAGATTATCCTAGAGTCTGATGATGTTTTGATTAAGCTTTCTTTATCTCATGGTTTATCCCAGTCCGTGAAACTAGCTGCCTTTGAAGATTCAATCGGCAAAACCATTGAAAAAACGCGGCATTTACCCGAAGAGCTTGCAACCAAAGGTAAAATATCCCTATCACGCAAAAAGCTGTCTCAGAAAATTGGCGCTTTATTTGCTGAGCGAAACTCAATTAACCTTCACAGCGACATTCTTGATACGCCGGAATTTTTCTGGCGCCGCCCAAGGTATGAGCCTTATTATCATATGGCCTCTGAATATATGGATATCGCAACACGCTTGGATATCTTGAATCGCCGTTTAGATGTCATTCATGAACTGTATGAAATTTTATCGAACGAACTGAAACATGCGCATTCGTCATATTTAGAATGGGTTATTATTTGGCTGATTGTCAGCGAAGTAGTTATGCACCTGCTCAAAGACATTTTTAAGTGGATTTAATGAACTTATTCTCTCTTGAGAGTAACACTTGTCATTCGGGGATTTAGATGAACAAATGTCTTTAGACGTTTTGTGAATTTTAATACCCGAAATCTTAAGCCGTCAGTTAAAAATTGTCCTAAGATTCCGGATATTAAGTCTCCTTATGTGCTAAAGCTCATAGTCGACTAAATTCCGGAATGACATTATAGAATAGTTTCTGAAGATGTCTAATCCATAACCTTCAAAAATTAACCTTGTAACTTAACCACGCCTTTCCAAGTTTCAGGGGGCTCGGGAATGTTATAAAAATCCCCATACTGCTTTCCAGCTCCGCTCAGTAAAAAGGATGTATCGCTGCCAAGGCCAATAAAAGTGAATCCTTCCTTTTGACGGCTTTTAGCTTGCGTTGCATCAGGACAAAGGGTTCCATAAGGAATATTTTTTGCCTTACAAGCATTTATGATTTTTTGAATGCTTTCTTGAAATAACGGTTCATTGCTCCAAAATTGCGCCTTTAACCCGAGGGATTGATGCAGGTCATTGGGGCCGATAAACACAAGATCAATGCCCTTTACCCTCAAGATTTCTTCGATATTATCGACCCCTTGTTTGGTTTCGATTTGAATGCCCACAAAGGTTTCCTTATTTGCATTAACCATATAATCAGAACGGTTCACGCCATAACTTAAATAGGGAAACAAACCACCAATTCCGCGCTGCCCTTCGGGAGGGAATTTTGCGAACTTAACAACATCTGCAGCCTCGGCCCCAGTATTAATCATCGGCGCAATGATTCCTTGCGCGCCACTATCTAGAGCCTGTTTGATTTTATCAATAGTGCCAGCTGTCACCCTGACCAGTGGGGTAATTTTGCCCTGGCTGATATCAACCATCATAGCACACAAAATAGCAACAGTTCTGCCATCAACAGGGGAATGTTCAGCATCAATTAACATCCATTGAAAACACCCTTGGGCTGCCAGCAACCTTGTTGCGTAAATATCGCTAAGCTCTATCCAAGTTCCAAGAGCAAGCTGATTATTTCTAATAAGCTGTAGTGTTTTATTGCTGCGCATTTCTTGGCTCCCTCATTATACAGCTGGTATTGTAACTGCGAGAACCTTTGATTTACAACAGCAATTAACCACGAAGCACTAATCTATCTTGACAAGATATGACTAATCATTTTGCAATATTAATAATGAAGCGGTTAGTTGGAAGATAAAAAATCTACAGCTTGATTCTTTTAAGTTTGCTAGTAAGCGCTAACATAGGCTTTGCATTGGAAGAGTATCCCGCTCCTTTCCATAAAGAATACAAACAGCTCAAAGGTCATTTTTTAGACAGCATTTATGACAGCAATGAAGATGAAATTAGAAATTTTGCCGCAAATATCTTTGAACCTATGAAATATTTTAAATCAGACAACCCTAGCACATCAGAAGCAGAGTTTGTGTTATGTAAATTAATAAAGGGAAACGATTCACAAAATACCTACATACTGAAATGCTTGTTAAAGGACTACATTTTCCTTGAACATAATTTCGACTTTAATAAATTTGCCGCGCAATTAGCTAAAGGCAAAACCGAAGTCCGGCAATATAGATTCCTTATTCGCGTAGAGCATTGGTACATATCTTTTTCTTCTGAGAGTTGCAGGAAAAACATATTTTAATTTTTTAAAACCCCCTTGACAAGATATAGAAAATTATTCTGCAATAATTGAATTAAAATTACTTCTAGAGAGGACATATGAAAAAAATCTTTTGTTTAATTATCTTTGGCTTATTAGCAATCACAAACCCAATCTTTGCGATGGACGAAGCAGATGATCCATCGTATGACGACGACGTTGCTGCCACAGTTAGAGCGCCTGGCGTTATTTATTTTGAATCCATACCTGAGACGCAAGACATAGCGGAAGATGTGCTATCAAAAATAATTATTAATAATGATGACGACACAACCGGCAAACTAAGACTCGTATTAAGTTATATTTATGATCCGACTCAAGACGTGATGCCAAACCCTGATTTTGACTTTAATGATTTCGCAAGAAAATTAGCTGCTTGTGAAAATATTTATTCACAGCGAAAGCTCCTAACCGATATGGAACTTGATTATAGAGAAGAATGGGAAGACTAGAGCTTAATAAACTAAGATAACCTATGGGATACAAGGCTAAAAACCTTGTATCCATTTCTCATAAATCTATCTTTTTAAGTCTGTCCAAATGTCGCCCACTTAAAAATTCACTTTTCAAAAAAGCCAACAAACATTGCTTCGCCAGCCCTTCCCCTATAACACGGCCACCTAAACACAAAATATTGGCGTCATTATGCTGACGAGCCATCATGGCTTCGTACTCTGTCACACAAAGAGCCGCCCGTATGCCTTTGTGTTTATTGGCGGCAATGCTCATACCGATTCCTGTTCCGCAAACAAGAACACCAAAATCGGCATCACCTTTTAATACTTTTTTGGAAACGCTTTTTGCATAATCAGGATAATCAACTGAGGACTGATCAAAAGCCCCACAGTCGATGACTTCATAGCTTGAGAATTTTGCAAAATCCATAAGAAGGGTATGAAGAGGGTAGCCTGCATGATCGCAGCCAAAAGCAACTGTTAATGGATTTGAGATTTGCATGGAGGCCTCCTTTTAAGAATTGATTAACAGCGCATTGTCACCCACTATCGTGATGACGGCAGTGATTTATCACAAACAACCCCTACCTATCCATCTTGCGATAACCTCGCATACTTTTTCAAACTGCTCCTCTGTTAACAGCGTGTGAAGCGGAAGTGTGATTACTTTTTTGTGAAAATCCTCTGCATAAGGTAGAGCATACTCTGTTTTATATTTTGTCAAAAGATGATTTGGCTTGTAATGGGTTCCATTTTGAATGTTGTTTTCCTCTAAAATATCACGAAGCTCATCGCGATTGCCTTTCTCTATTAAAATAGGGAAAAGGTGAGGGACCACATTGTCATAATCAATTTTAAGCGTTCTGATTTCAGGAAACTTCGCAAAAAATTGCTGATACTGTTTGGCAAACTTTTGACGTTTTTTGGCAAATTCAGGAAAGCGCTTTAGTTGCGTTCGACCAAGCGCTGCCATAATGTCATTCATGTGATAGCGCCAACCTTGTTCGGTCACGTCAAAATCCCAGCTTCGTTGCCCTGAAAATCTTTTTTCCGTGTCCTTTTCAACCCCCAGCAACCTCGCATCTCGAACCTTTTCAGCAACCACTTGATCGCTGGTTACAACAGCGCCGCCTTCACCGCACGTGATGTTTTTAATTCCATCGAAACTAAAACAAAGTATATCTCCCACAGCGCCTATGCGTTTTCCTTGATAGGTTCCACCAAAACTGTGGGCCGCGTCTTCGATGACTCTAAGGTTATGCTTTGTAGCCAGTGCGTAAACCTTTTCGATGCCTTCAAAGTTACTAGCATAATGAACAGGCATGATGGCTTTTGTGCGTGGGGTGATTCGTTTTTCAGCATCATTAACATCTAAAAAGCATGTATTGGGATCAATTTCACAAGCAATTGGCTTTGCGTTTGTTGCCGAAACAGCCTGAAAAGAGGCAACAAAAGTAAGGGATGGAACCAATACCTCGTCACCCATTCCAATGCCACAGGCTTGGACGGCAAGATGAAGGGCTGAGGTTCCTGTGTTAACGCAAACAACTTCTCGGTTATTTCCAATATAATCTGTCAGTTCTTTTTCAAAGGCTTGGACCTCAACGGACATTCCTAAGTATCCAGCTTCGATAACACGGGCTAAGGCTTCAAGTTCCAAAGCACCAACGTCGCCCCTTGAAAGCCGAACAAGATCAGAAGTTTTTGACATCGAGGTTTCCTACATAAAAGAAGTTTTTAATATTGAGGCCAGAAAAGGCTTTGTAGTCAAGAAAAGTTTTACTCACCAAGATAAGAATGATTTTATTAAAATTATTGATTCCATTAAGGAAGCAACCATAAGCTTATAGGTATGTCATACACAATCTAGAGTAAAACACGTTGAGTAAAATAGTTGTTCATTTTCTTTTTCTTGGGCCTTTCTTAATCTTTCCCTCCTTAGCCATGGAGGACTTTGCGCTGACTCTTCCTCCTGAGGCAACTCCGACCACTGTCACTACTGTCGTTCATAACATAGAGGGGGTTGAAGATTCCCCCTTACCCTAAATGCTAACGGAGTAGCTGCACAAATAACATCTCCTCTTCCATCTATTACCTCTTCCTTGCAAACAAGATTTCAACCTGACGGCCATGCTGAATTAACCGCAAGTGGAGCTACTTCACCCCGTGTTTCTTGTACAGATAATGATTCAGGCTATAATGAATCATCTTACACTTCCTCATCTGCATCCCCTCTAACCTTATGCAATTATGATGAAGAAGATAGCGATAATGATTGGGAGAGCGAAGAGGAGGTCGTTGACAAATATACTCAGTTAGTTGAAGAGTACGAAGAACGATTCTTGCGCAAACAATTGCAAACAGAATCTAAAATTAAAAAGAAAAAACTGCTTAAGGATAACACAAAAAGAGATTTTTTGCTTTATGGTACGATCCACAGACCTAGACATGGCCGATTAGCAAAGGATGGCACAGAATAAGTTGTTAAGCACAGCTAAATACTATAATTTTTTTAATAGAATTGCATAATTTGAAATTATTAAAACATGTGTGGAATTACAGGCTTTTTAACAGCTAAAAATTTATCAGCCGAGGAATTAAAAAATCGCCTTAATTCCATGAACACCGCATTAACCCACAGAGGACCTGATGACGCCGGTTTGTGGGTTGATGCTAAAGACCAAATTGCCCTTGCTCAGCGCCGTCTTTCGATTATAGATTTATCAAAAGCCGGACATCAGCCGATGCATTCATATTGCAGACGATGGGTGATGGTTTATAACGGCGAAACCCACAGCGATCAAGAACTAAGGCCTTTGCTTAAAGAAAAAGGCATTACCTTTCGTGGGCATTCTGACACCGAAACCATGATCGAGGCGTGCGCTGCCTTTGGTGTCGAAGAAGCCACGAAACAATTCATTGGTATGTTTGCCTTTGCCTTGTGGGACAAACAAGATAAGCGCCTTTATCTGGTGCGCGATCGTATTGGCATCAAACCTCTTTATTGGTCATATCATGACGGGATTTTTGCTTTTGCATCTGAACTCAAAGCCCTTAGGCAAAGTCCGGGATTTCAGCCTCAAATTGATTCAAAAGCGATTGCATTATATCTTCGTTATGGCTACGTTCCAGCGCCTTATAGTATTTACAAACATGCAAAGAAACTGCTTCCGGGAACAGTTCTGTCTTTCAAAGTAGGGGAGGAGGCTAAAATTCATCCCTATTGGTCATTAAAGACCGTGATAGAAAACGAGCGCAGCTCTAACAGAACGCCTTCAAAAGATGAACTCCATACCCTTTTAAAAGACGCCGTTAAAAGATCAATGATATCGGATGTTCCCTTGGGTGCCTTTCTTTCAGGGGGAATCGATTCAAGTTTGGTTGCATCGCTGATGCAATCTCAAAGCCCTAAACCTATTAAAACATTTACAATTGGTTTTAGTGAAAAGGATTATAACGAGGCCCCGCACGCACTTGCCATCGCCAAGCATTTAGGCACAGAACATACCGAATTATATGTAAGCCCCAGTGATGCTATAGACGTTATTCCAAAACTGCCAACAATATATGACGAACCTTTTGCTGATATTTCGCAAATCCCAACCTTTTTAGTAGCACAATTGGCGCGTCAGCATGTCACTGTTGCCTTGTCAGGGGATGGAGGGGACGAAGTTTTTGCAGGTTACAACCGTTACTTAATGGGCGAGAAAATCTGGCAACAATGTCAGCGTTTACCTGCTCGTAGAATCATTGGGAAAATCCTCTCGAACACGCCGCACCCTGTTTGGAAGGCATTTGAAAACCTTCTTCCTTCTAAGTACAAAGCCTTGCGTCCATCGGATCGGATCGCACAAATCACACAAATTTTAAACGCTAAGACACCTGAGGATTTATATCTTTCGTTGATTAGTCAGTGGTTAGAGCCAGAATCTTTACTAAAAATGGGACTTGAACCAAAGCTAAACGCTTTTAAAGAAGTCTCATTTTTAAATGATGCCATTGAAAAAATGCAATATATCGACACCCTTACGTATTTACCGGATGATGTCTTAACAAAGGTTGATAGAGCCACAATGCACGCCAGTCTAGAGGCAAGGGTGCCTTTATTGGATCACCGCGTTGTTGCAATGGGATGGCGATATTCTGTAACGGAAAAAATTCATAAAACCAAAGGAAAATGGCCCCTTCGTGAAATTTTAGAGGATTATATTCCCACCGAATTGTTCAATCGCCCTAAGATGGGGTTTGGCGTTCCTGTTCATGATTGGCTAAGGGGCTCTCTTAGCGGGTGGGCGGATGACCTGTTGAATGGTTCAGATTTCGCCACAATGATAGATCCAAAACCAATTCGTAAAGCCTGGAGAGAACATTTAGAAGGGAAAGCTAATCACCAAAATGCCCTTTGGACAATTTTGATGCTCCAAGCTTGGTACAAAGAATGGAAAGATTAAATTAACCTTTTGTTTACTAGTAAAATATTATATTAAAGTGATACAGATTTTACGTAAATAAACCAAGTTTATGCAGTTTTTTTCTTTTCTTATTATCACTGTATTCACCTTTTCTTGTAATGCAATAGCAGGAATGGATCAGGCGTTAATCGACAATGTCTATAAAATGTCGAGACCTGCGTTTGAAAAGGATGGAAATCCCGTCAGCCGCCCTGTGCAAACTCTCTATATGATGGCGCATGAATTGTCTCTTTATCAGGAAAAAGCAAGAGCAACAGCGGCTGCAAAATCGATTATCAGCATGGTTACAAAAGGCGAGGGGATCAAAGGAGGCCTTAGAAAAGCAGACAGTGGCCCTAAGCGCTTTTTTAATAAGACTGAAAAAGAATTGGTCAGAGATGCGATAACCAAAGCTGCTGATTACCTGCAAACACAAAATGAGTTAGATTTATTTTTACAAAGCTCTATTGGATCAATGATCGATGTGTGGAACGATGATGCAGCAAAGAAACACGGTTCTATTGTTCTAAGCCTTTTAACAGCTGCCCGAGAGAAAGTAAGAGAGACTGATATCCATACAGCCAAAACCTATGCAGGCGCTTTGATTCCGGATGGTGCTGATGCTGTCCTTGCGCAGGTTATTGACGATAGTAACTGGCGCTCTGCGACTGCCTACATGGCAGCATCTCGTCCAAAGCACCGTTATAATGCCATTGTATGGAAAATTATGGAGGACGCAAGAAGCGTGGAATTAACCCGGGAGACTGAGTCTGTATACAAGGCTAGAATTTTAAAAGATTTTCCTATAAAAGCCTTAACCCCAACAACAGATGATATTGGCGCTTTAGAAGGAATGGCTGAACAGCTTGAGCAAACGCTTATTTCTGGAAAAGCTTTAGCTCTTTCGAATCAAATTATGGGATGCCTAAAACACAACGGCACAGATTTGCGCAGTATGGTATCTGCGACGACAACAGAACAAAAGAATTTTAGAAAGGCCGTTATCAGAGCGCTTGCTGCTGTTGAAAGATTTAGGCGGTTCGAATTAGAAGACGGAAGCGGCTTAGAAACAACTGCCCCTAAAGTTTTAGACTATCAAAATTCCAGTGCAAACCCTCAAAGCCAGGCTGTTCTTATCGCTTTAGTAACAGCCATCCAAAAGCTGATTGATTATCCTCTTTCTTCAATTGATAACTTAAAAGATTTCTTTGATTTGCAAAAGAATGATTCTGAGACTGACCTTGCACTACGCGGCGAATTAAAAGACCTAAATGCAGATTTAGTTATTAATCCAACCTTTTTCCCAATGATTTCAGAGGCCCTTAAACAACACTTACCAATTGTTGAACGTCAGAAAATCCTAATTGATCAACAAGCCTTAGAACATAGACTGATTTATGAAGCCGTTCCTGAGTTTAATTTTGAAACTGGTGAAAAGACTTTAGTATGGCGATTCCTTCGCAAAATACGATCTGAAGGTGATGGTTGGTGTGGTTATTATAGCTTTCGCAACATCAAGGATAGCAAATCAGAATATATAAGAAAAATAGCAAATAATTTACATAGACCAGATGTAAGAACAGCAGTTCTAAGTCTGCTTGGCATAGGTAATAAAATTTATACTGGAATAAAAAGAAAATTAGCTGATCAACTATATGATGAGCTTAGAATCGCAACAGATCAAACTCCTGCACAAACAGCCATGCTTTTAGAAATTCAAGAAAATTTACGCAATCTTGAGCAACATCGCCTTTCTCTTGAGACAAGACTCCAAGAAATGAGGAATCTCCCAGATGGTAGGAACCAAAGCGCTGAAGGTTTTTACGCTCAGAAAAATGAAGCTATTAATAAGCT
The DNA here is from genome assembly GCA_019749935.1 of Alphaproteobacteria bacterium. Taxonomy (GTDB): domain Bacteria; phylum Pseudomonadota; class Alphaproteobacteria; order Paracaedibacterales; family CAIULA01; genus CAIULA01. The sequence continues at coordinate 43,101 of JAIEPD010000011.1, read as the reverse complement.
TTTAATTGCAGAACATTCGAGAGCAACAGAAGCAAAACAAAAAGCAGATGATGCAAAAGCAAAAGGGCAGACCCTTTCTGATGATGAAATCAGAGCATCAGAAACTAATCAGCAAAATATTGCATTACTTAATCTGGTAAAAACAATCAAAGATTTAGAATCTCAATTAAAAGTTTTGGAAGATAAATTATCAGCCTCCATTCTTAATTTAGAGCACACAGCCCCTCTCATTAAGCTTGCTTCTACTGGTCATTTAAGACAGAGGATTGATTCTGGAATATTGACAGATGTACAAGCAGGAATTATCCAACAAATTGAACGTATTACCGATAAACAAGAACAAGCGATGAGAGGCCGTTGGCCAGATGGAATTCCAGAGCATGAAAGTGAACCAGCTAGACTTTTAAGGGAAAGCTTCGAAGCTAAGAAAGTAGCCTTATATACAGAATTAGCAAGAACTGCGGAAATCTCAGATGGGGAGCTCGTTAAACAAATGACAGCAGAAATAGATGCTATTGATTATGGTCAATATTTGAACATGGGAACCAATATAGCCTGGCGTGATCAACCCTTTACATTCCCATATGTTTATTCCAGCTTAATGCATAGTGATTATTATGTTTGGATTCAAACGAAAAATAGAAAAAGATGGCCAGGCCATACTCAGCCCTCAGTTTACGAAAACGGAAAATATATGTTAGCCACTCTTGTTTCCGCAAGAGACAAATATCCTTTCCCTCCTCACCGAGTTCATCTTTTTAATTCTAATGGAGAAGGTCACTACGACAAGTGGGTCGAAGAAGGTAATGGCAGATTAGAAGAGGGTGATGCCTATTATCCTGATCTTGCAGATTCTTTGCGTCATAAAAAACTTTATAATCTGGCGCTAACTCGCCCTATTAAACTTAACTAACCCTTCCTCTGCAAGGGATGATGGGTTGTCACCAGATCTAGTAAATGATCCGGCATGACGTGTGTATAAATTTGGGTTGTGGAAATATCGGCATGGCCCAAAAGCTTTTGAATGACCAAAAGGTCTGCCCCGCCTTGAAGTAAATGCGTTGCAAAAGCATGGCGGAGAACATGCGGGGAAATAGAAGCCGGATCTAATCCAGCCTCAATGGCTTGTTGTTTTAACAATTGCCCAAAACCCTGCCTTGTCAAATATCCTTTTTGACTGGCTGAGGGAAATAACCAGTTTTTTCCTTTTAAGCCGCATTTCTTTAAAAAATAATCGCGCACTTTTAAATATTCTAACAACGCCTCTAAGGCTGGTTCATTTAAGGGAACAAGCCGATCTCTCCCGCCCTTTCCTTGAATCATTAACATGTTTTGCATGAGCTTGGTTTTTGGATCCACAATCAAACTTCTAAGCGGCAATCCAACCAATTCACTGACCCTAAGGCCGCTGGCATACAAAACCTCTAAAAGGGCACGCATTCGAATTCCCTCAGGGGTATCTGCCTTTTTTGAAGTGCTTTCCTTTAAAGATAAAAGAAGATCTTCGACACTTTTCTCAGACAAAAATTTTGGCAAAGTTCGTTTTTGCCTAACAACAGTTAAGCCAGACGCAGGGTTCGTTTTGCAGACATCCTCGGAAACCAAGAACCGATAAAACTGCCTTAAAGCAGAAACTCGTCTTGCAATCGTAGAGGGGTGCATCTGGCGCGTTGATAATGAAGAAAGATATTCATGCAAAGTTTCACTGGAAACATCAATTGCTGAAAGATCATTTAAGAAATTCAAATAATCCTTTAGGTCCTGACTGTAAGAGGAAAGGGTATTAAGACTTGCTCCTCTTTCAGCTGCAAGCATTTCCAAAAAACGTTCGATGAGAATTTTGTTCATTACTGCCAAATTTTGTAACGAAGGGTTTGATCTTTTCTTGCTTAAACAATACTCTCACCTATGCGAAAATACCACGATTAGAACTTATCATGTTAGTGGTGGAAATTTTATTAGATTTTCTTATTTAAAATTAGAAAAAATATATGTCCAATCATACATCCGTTTAAAAAAATGGAAAAAATATGCCTTCAAAAACCTTATTGGCAATAGTCGCTGGTACTATTCTAGAATATTTTGATTTTCTCTTATTTGCACATTTCGGTTTAATTATCACGCCCCTCTTCTTTTGTGAGCTTGACCCCATTGTTGCAACTCTGCAAGGGATAACTCTATTAGCTATTGGTTTTTTTATGCGGCCTATCGGAGCTGTTATCTTTGGAAGAATAGGAGATTTAAAAGGCAGAAAACCAGCGCTCGTCTTTGCCCTTTTGTGTATAACGCTTCCGACTTTCGTTATCAGCTTGCTTCCTGGTTACAAAACAATTGGGATTACAGCTCCATTTATCCTTATTTTATGCCGCATGATTCAAGGAATCTCTTTGGGAGGAGAGTATACAAACGCTGGCATTCTTTTGATGGAGCTTTCCTCTTTTAAAAAACGCGGATTTTACAGTGGTGTTTTATGTGCATCTGCCTCTGTTGGATGTACGATTGCCCTTATTTGTTCCTATATTGTTTTACGATTTGAAATGTTTGTGTGGGCCTGGCGCATTCCTTTTTTGCTAGCCTCACTGCTAGGACTTGCTAGTTATAAACTTCGGGTAATGCTTCTAGAAAGCCCTGAATTTATCAGTTCTCAAAAGAATAATACTCCCTCTGAAACTCCTGTTCAGACAGAAAAAATTTCAGAAAACAAAATTGCATTTTTTATTACCATCTCTATCGGAGCTTTTGTCGGGGCATTAATTTGGACCCCAATGGCATACACAAATTTTTATCTAACCAAAGTTTTAGAATGGCAAGCAACCGATGCCGTTTTTATGACACTCCTTCTCCTTGTGACTTATATAACCACAACCCCTTTGGCCGGAATATTAGGAGATCATATCAAAAAAGTACCATCTCTTATGTTATGGACTGCTTTATTGGCTACCTTTTTGTCTTACCCATTACTTTTGTGCCTAACACATGGATATGTAGTAATAACTCAGATCGGTTTTGGTTTATTAGCAAGCTTTTTTGGAGCCTGTGTTCATCCAGTTATGATTGATTTATATCCCACCCATAAACGCTGCCAATCGATATCTTTAGGATTCGCGATTGGTATGGGAATCGGGGGAACCACCCCTTTAATAGAAATTTTTTTGGCCGATATAACGAATGATTACACAAGTCCCGCTATCTATATTTCTGTTCTTGCAATAACGAGTGCTATTGCTATGTATTTACATCCCTTTGTTGAAATAAAAAACAATTCTAAAATTTACTGAGGCAGCTGATTGGCAGGAATTTCTTTTTCGATCATCTTTGGTTTTACTGAAAATCCAAAACATCCAAACCAAATCAAAATAATTGCAAAAAGAACAGCCAAAATTGGAAAAACGATTCGAAGTAGCATTTTTTACCCTTTTAATTTTGTATTTATCTTATTCAACCACATCGATGCATCAGCGCCAAATAAATCTTCGATTTCTTCATTAATTGTTGTTAATAAGGGAATCAGCCAATCTTGTTCATCACTTTTAAAATTTGACAACACATAAGATGACACGGCGTCTTTGTGACCAGGATGACCAATCCCAAGTCTAAGATGCCAATAGTTTTTTCCCAAATGTTGATCCAAACTTGCAAGCCCATTATGTCCGCCTGTACCGCCGCCCATTTTTAGTTTGACCCTGCCCGGATCCAAATCTAAATCATCATGAACCACGTATACAGATTCGGTTGGAATTTTATAGAAACGAATCAAAGGGCCAACAGCCCCGCCTGAAAGATTCATATAGGTTGCGGGTTTGCACAAAATCACCTTGTGCTGACCAATTTGGCCTTCACTGATCAGAGAATTAAATTTTGCTTTAAAGGGAGGAAAATTAAAATTTTCGGCGATAGTGTCAATCACCATGAAGCCAATGTTGTGCCGATTCATCGCATATTGCGGTCCTGGATTACCCAGGCCAACCAGCACAAACATTGAAACCTCTAGAGTTTTTTACGCAGTAGCTGCTGCTGGAGCTGCTGTTTCTTCAGCTGCACCACTTGGAGCCACAATCGTTGCCAATACATGGTCACGATCAGCATGAGCCGCTTTTGCACCTGTTGGTAATTTCAAAGTGTCAAGCGGGATACTGGTTCCCATTTCAATACCTGTCAAATCAACAACCAAATTTTCTGGAATAGAGTGGGGTGGGCAAACAATTTCCAAGGAGTGGATAATGATGTTTAATGTACCACCACGTTTAATGCCAGGAGCTTTGTCTTCATTGATATAGCTAACTGGAACCGAAACGTGAATTTTTGAATCCTTGTTAATTCTTTGAAAATCAACATGAATAGGGGTGTCATGCACAGGATGTAATTGAACATCTTTAGCGATCACTTCTTGTTTCGCTTTTCCAATAGAAACTGTCATCACGCGACTATAAAAAGCAAGTGTATGGCATTCTTGATTTAATAATTTATAGTCAACAGCAACCATTTGTGGTTCTTTGTTGTCACCATAAATCACACCAGGAACCATCCCTTGGCGTCTAAGGGCTCGGGCAACACCTGTGCCTGAGGCTGTGCGTTCTTGTGCCTGAAATTCCAAGGCAGTACTCATTGTTAACTCCTAACTAACCAATTCAAACAATACTATAGGCTTGTATCTTACATACACGAGTTTGAAAAGATTTGCAATTATTGATTGTAGAGCCAATTTATATTAAATAGACTCTACAATTTATTTTCTTAAAACCTTACTTCCTGCGGTTTGCTTTTTAAACATATCAGCAGCATTATTCATGTTTTTCTCCAAACCAGATCCGGTATAACGATAACTATCAGGATCAATAGTGGAACCCCATCCAAGTTCCACAAAATCATTTCCAATTACTCTCTTACGATTTTCATATCTATCGCCGGGGGTGTTTCCAAAAACCTTACCTGCCCTACGATAAGCGACATCTGTAGGTCTAGAAACACGAATCATTATAGAAACCAAAGATTTAGGCATCTCTGATGCTCCGGATCTTCTTAATGATTCACACTTATCTTCCCACAACGCATCAAGTGTTTTCTTTAAACGTGTCATAGTAGCCAATAATTCCAACCTTAATTGATCATCTGGCATTTGCGAATTAATCAAGCCAACAAGATAATCATATGGGTCTCCAAAATGAACAGAAATCTTGTACTGCTCTATAAGGGCTTCCTTCTCTTCCTTTTCTCGTTCTAAACGTTTGATTTGCTCTGTTAGCAGCGCTTCTTTCTCTTCTTTCTCTCTTATTAACCCCTGTAGTTTGTCTAATTCTTTGCGCTCTTGTTCTTCTTTTTGAGCAATTAATGCCTCTAATTGCGTAAAGACAGTTCCATCACGCGGAGTATCTGACCCAAGTTTATGTGCGAGCAGATCTTGTAGAGATTTTCTCTCTTCCTCAAGCACTCTTTTGTCTTGTCTTGCCTTTTCTAATTGGTCAGCAATCCTGTCTTTTTCTTTGACACGTTTCTCTAGATCTCTTAATCGCATTTGTTGAAGAAGTTTATCTGCTTCTGCACCCTCATTAGCTGTTAGAAGTGCGGTTCTTTCTTCCAGAACTCTTTTCTTTGCAAGCTCAGCCGCTTCTTTTTCAAGTCGCAAATTATTAATAATTATTTGTAATTCATCTGTCTTTCTTTGTTTTTCTTCTAAGGCTCTTTGAACACCAGCAGCTCGTTCAAGCTGTGAACTTGTTTGGCTCAAATTTGCAGCAGTGCCTCTTAATTCTCTTTCTGTTTCGCTTAATTCTTGGCCGACTGACCCTAATTTTTGGGCCATATAACTGACCACCATAGCAGCAGCTGCGCCTATTTCAACATATTCCTTTGGTGCACTTCCAAGCCCTAATGAATGAAAAAATCCACCACCGATTGTTGCTTTCGGGACATTGTCCCCAGAGATTAGTCGTTGAGCTTCTTCAGCTGTTATTGCTATGTTTCCGCTATTTCCGGCGCGCGCAAGTGGTAATCGAGAGTTTTGATTACCGCGTTGTTGATCTTCCATCGCATAAGCCGCGCACATCATAGAAAGCGAGGCTATAATTATTACAAATTTGTTAATTTTCACCACCATCTGATAATTTTATTAGATATAGGCTAGGATTAGTAATTTTTTTATACCCTGTCAATATTATTTGTTCTTATAAACATACTTCTGATTAGGAGACGAAGAATTAGATAGACGCATCAAGTTATGGGGCTATTATTTTTCCGACGGATATCCCCATTCGCCTTCTTTTGGACCATTCCACGGACTTTCATTAAAAGGAATATAGCTTGCGGACTTTGTACATCTTGTAAGAGCATCAACAAGACCCTGAGGATAAGGCTTAGGTCCCCAAAAAATCTCTCTTATGTGAGGACAAGGAAACATTGTAAAATCTTTAATCTGTGAAGGATCTACAAACTTTCTCGCTTTTCCAGTAGCACCAGCTGCATCCTTGTCCAAATCATCCATTGCGATCGCTATGTCGATAAAAAGGGAAAGAATCATAATAATTATTAAAAATTTACTCATTTTATGTACTATTTTTTAATTTTCTACTGAAATACAAGTATAAAAATTTTTTCTATATTGTCAATATAGCTTTTAAGGGTGATGATTTTTGATATATTTCTTTGGCGGCTTCAAAAAGGTTTTATTTATTGTCATCCCGGAACCTAGTTGAATAGCACTAAATGCATTATGAAACTTGGTATCCGGGATCTTGTGACGTCAGTTAACAATTGCCCTAAGATTCCGGGTATTAAGTCTCTTCATGTGCTAAAACACATAATTGACTAAATCCAGGAATGACAAATTTTCTTTAACAATTATCTAAACCCGTCCCCGCCCAATCGATACGTAATCAATGCCTTCCATCTCGGTCGGTTTATAAATATTGCGCAGGTCAACAAGCAGGGGCTTGAAACCTGATTCAGCCTTTAAAGCACCCTTCACTTGATCCAAATCAAGGGCACGGAATTCATTCCACTCCGTTAAAATCACCGCAGCATCAGCGCCTGCCATGGCTTCATAGGCATCTTTTGCCCATTCAACGCCTTGGAATTCCTCAGCATGCCCTAGGCGCTCAGACCCTTTGTAATACAAGGGATCATAAACGCGCACCTTCACGCCGGCTGCAAGTAACTCAGGCACAATGACCAAACTAGGGGCATCGCGCAAATCATCGGTGTTGGGTTTAAAGGTTATACCTAAAACAGCAATCGTTTTGCCGGAAACGCTGCCTCGTTTTTTCAGGGCATCCAAAACTTTCACAGCCATTGCCTTTTTACGCGCATCGTTTGAGGAAACAACCGCATCAATCAATGTTACAGGCACACCCAAGTCGTGCGCCGTTTTGCTAAGTGCTAATGTGTCCTTTGGAAAACAAGATCCACCATAACCAGGTCCTGCGTTTAAAAATTTGCGGCCAATTCGACCATCTAGACCAATCCCCCTCGCCAAATCCTGAACATCAGCGCCAGCTTTTTCGCACAAATCTGCCATTTGATTGATAAAGGCAATTTTCATAGCCAAAAAACCGTTCGATGCGTATTTGATCAACTCTGACGTTTCAATGGATGTGAAAACGATTGGCGTTTCGATCAAATAAAGGGGCCTGTATAACTTTGCAAGAACCTCTTTGGCGGCATTGCTGTCGGTTCCAACGACCACACGATCAGGTCTCATAAAATCACTAATCGCCGATCCTTCGCGTAAGAATTCCGGGTTTGAGGCTACATCGAAATGGGTGCCTCGCTTTAAGTCTGGCCTTTTTTGTTCAATAATCTCAGCAACTTTTCGGCATGTTCCAACAGGAACCGTTGATTTCGTGACAACAACCGTATAGCCACTTAAAGATTCAGCGATTTCTTCGGTTGCCTTGAATACATAGCTTAAATCTGCAAACCCATCGCCGCGTCTGGCTGGCGTTCCAACCGCAATCATCACAACATCAGCCTCGATGACGGATGTTTTTAAATCAGCTGTAAAACTTAAGCGACCCGTTGTTTGGCCATGCCTGACCAAGGATTCAAGGCCCGGCTCGTAAATAGGGATTTGGCCTTTTTTAAGGCTTTGGATTTTATTTTTATCGCTATCAACCGAGGTGACCTTAAATCCAAACTCAGCAAAGCATGCCCCCGTGACAAGCCCAACGTATCCAGATCCGATTATTGTTATGCGCATATTTTAGAACTTTTTGAAGATAAGAAAGGATATTTTTGAAAGGTTTTATGAAGGTTTTCGCGAAGCTCAGGGTCCGCATAGGCAAAGGCCAGGTTAGCCTCAAGCCACCCTTCTTTGGTGCCACAATCAAACCTTTGACCTTGATAACGGTAACCACATAAAGATACGTCTTTCAACATTGCTTGAATACCATCCGTCAGCTGGATTTCTCCACCCGCACCTGGTTTTTGATTTTGAAGATAGTCAAAAATTTTCTGATTTAAAATGTAGCGCCCAATGATAGCAACATTAGAAGGACTTTTCAGAGGGTCCGGTTTTTCAACTACATTTTTAGCTCTTATTTTTTGTCCATCATGTTTTTCAATATCCAAAACACCATAACGATTGGTGTGCTCTAGGGGAACCTCCATAACGCCAACCATATTCCCATCATTGTTTTCATAAGCTTCTATCATCTGGCGAAGGCATGGCTTTTCAGATAAAACCAAATCATCTGCTAAAATGAGAGCAAAGGCATCTTCGTTAACCAAGTGACGTGCACACAAAACAGCGTGCCCGAGGCCTAAAGGGGACTGTTGTCTGATGTAAACGGCCTGTCCTGGTTGCAAACGAAGCTCTTCTAATTGCATAAGCTCTGCGTTCTTACCGCGGCGGCGTAATGTTTCCTCTAAAACAGGAACAGAATCAAAATGATCTTCGATCGCTGATTTTCCTTGTGAGGTTACAAAAATAAATCGCTCGATTCCAGCTGCCTTAGCCTCTTCGACGGCATATTGAATTAGCGGCTTATCGACAACAACCAACATTTCTTTGGGAATCGATTTGGTTGCTGGTAGGAACCTGCTCCCAAGTCCGGCCACAGGAAAAACACATGTTTTGATTTTTTTCATAAACTCACGCTATTCTTGAACGATTATTCTGTGCGGGCAATTGAATCATTTCCATTAGCGAGGAAAGTTCTTGTTTTGCAGCCATATGCGATAGGCTTAAAGGTACATTATTTTCCCTCATATCCAAAAGCGTTAATCCGCTTAAAAATAACTCTCTGAAGATAACCCTTTCTCCGAAACCATCAACCAGGCGAAAACCAATTCTCTTGGAAAGGGCCTTTAAAACTTTTTCCATTTCTTCTTTGTTACGCGAATAAATGCTGCTCAAGCGATTTCTCATAACAATCCAGTCAATAGATCCGCTATCACGAATGGCTCTTTGTTTTTTTTGCTCCCAAACCATTTCAGAATATGTGCTGGGTTTCAAAATATCCAAAGATTCCGCATTGACTCTTACTAACATATCCAAATCCACAAAACTATCGTTTAGGGGAGTAATGAGGGTATCCGCAAAAGAGTGAGCCAATCTTGAAAGATGGCTGTCGCTTCCAGGGGTGTCGATGACGATATAATCGTGATCTTGAAAGCGTTGCATAACCTTCGAGATATTTTCCTTCTCCTCAGCCTCTGCCTCACTCACGCTAGAAAGGGGGCTTTTGAAGATCGCTTCGTGATCAGGAAGGGGAAGATTTTCCCCGCTATTTTTAGCGCGAAGGCGTCTGTTTTCCACATAACGTGTTAAGGTCCCTTGTCTTGCGTCAACGTCGATGCTTGCTACTTTGTAGTTCTGACGAAGCAAATAGGTGATAATGTGCATCGATGCAGTTGATTTACCTGTGCCACCTTTTTCATTTCCAAGCACAATAAGATATGCTTTTTCTGCTTTAGAAGCGTTCATTAAAATTCCACAAGTTTAAAGATTATTGGACACATCTTACCCCAACTGAATAGAAAAAAAGAAGAGTAAATAGTTTTATGTTCTCTAATATCATTATTTCTATATGTATAGGTAGTAGTAGTTGTAGAGGCTATAGTTAGTGAGGATAACTTTTTATCCCCAACGTTATCCACAGGAGGCGAATATGTAAAATTTCTCTCTTTTTGAGGAAAAACAATAACAATTTCATTAAAAAACAATAACTTAATGAGTTTTCGCAAAAACGGCAGTAATGTTCATAAAGAAAAATTATTGAAAGATTATCAACAGTTGTTAATAAAATTCTTAACAGTGTATAAAAAGGTGAAGAAGTCAAAGTTTTGCACAAAGTTTGGAAAATAACTAAAAAAAGAAAAAGTTAAATTATTTTCTACAAGGTTTGGCGCTGACTTATTAACAGGGTTGTTCGTCATGAGGTTAGGATTGGTCGGAAGAGGGATTGCTCATTCTCTTTCTCCCTTTATTCATAATTATTGGCTTAAAAAATATCAACTCCCTGGAAGCTATGGGCTTTACCCCCTTGAAACAATTAGCAAAGAAAGCCTATTAGCTTCTGGACTTGAGGGGGTTAATATAACAATGCCTTTTAAAAAGGATGTTGTTTCTTTTTTAAATGAAAAGGATAGCCTTGTTCAAAAGATTAAGGCTGTAAATACAATTTTGATTAAAAGTGAGTCCTTAAAAGGAACCAACACAGACGCAACTGGGTTTAAGCGCGCTTTGAAACCTTATCTACCTTTAAAATCAGCGGTGATTTTGGGGGATGGAGGAGCTGCTCTTTCCAGTATCTGGGCATTATCTGAAAGCGGAGTTCAGGATATAAGGGTTGTTGTAAGGAATGAAAGCACTGACTTCGATGATTTTTCTGTAACAGCTTATCCCTGGTCACAGATGAATGAAGCAATCACGGATTGTAACATTTTTATTAATGCAACACCTTGCGGAATGAAGGGTGGTTTTGATCCGCTTGCCTTACCGGATCTTCCTATCTATTGTTTAGTGGTTGATTGGGTTTATTGTCCTTATAAAACGCAGCTTCTTGGCGGGGCAAAAAGAAAGGGTCATCAAATCATAGATGGACTTGATTTATTATTGGCCCAAGGGCAGGATGCTTTTTACTTTTGGTTTGGTATTAACCCAGAAATCACAACGGAATTAAGGCAGGAATTATGCAAATTATTGGACTAACAGGATCGATTGCTTCGGGAAAATCAACAGCTTCCCATTATTTAAAGTCTGTTTTGATGATTCCTGTTTTTGATGCGGATGAAGAGGTTCGAAAACTTTACGAGTTCGATGAAACTGTAAAAGATGCAATGTATGAATTGTGTCCTTCTGCGATTAGGGGCGGAGAAATTAGCCTTATCATCTTAAAAGAAATGGCTTTTGATCAGCCTGATCTTTTGAAAAAGTTAGAGGCGCTGATTCATCCCCTTTTAAAGGAAAGACTGGATGAGTTTTTAGATGATCAAGATGAGCTTTGTGTCCTTGATATTCCTTTACTGTTTGAAACAGGCTGGAATTCCTTTTGTTCTCAAATCATCACCCTTGTTTGCGATGAATCTTTGCAACTTGAGCGTTTGAAGAAAAGAGGATTAACTGACCATCAAATCGAAGTCATTTTGAGTCGCCAAATGCCTATGCAGGAAAAGGCCAATAGATCTGATTATTGTCTTTCGAGTGACGGAGCTGAGGAAGAAATGCTGGGTAATCTTCAAAAAATTATTGAGGAATTGAATGATTAAAGCCCTTTTAAACTGGGATAAAGAAGCTTCGAAAAATACACACATACTGTTTGGTGTTTTTGGAGGCGTTGTTTTTCTTTTTTGGCTTTTTTATTGGATATGCCCGCCAGATGTAAAGCTTTTCACTGATGATGCCGATAGCTATATCCATTATGGACCAACGCGTACCATTGGTTATCCAGTTGTTCTATCGCTTGTAAAGCTATTAACAGGCAGTTATCAGGCGATTTCCTTTGTGCAATTAACAACTTTATGTGCCTCGGTTTTTGTGGCAGCGGTTTCTTTTTCTAGATTTTTTAAATCATTTAGTCTGGGGATGGTTTTTATCTTAGCAACCCTTGGTTTAAGTGAAATTGTTAAGTTTTGTTTTGAAATTTATACAGAATCTTTGGGGATCTCGCTGTTGCTTTTATTGGCAGCAGCTGTTCTGCCTTGTATAAAGGGTCCTTCAAAACGGCCTCTTTTCATGATGGGTCTACTCGTAGGCTTTTCAATTTTGTTAAGGCCATCTTCTTATGCGCTTTTAGGCGCTATTTTCATTTTGTTTTTATTCTGCATTCCCAAAATAAAAGACATATTCACATCATTTGTTCCACCCCTAGCGATTTGTTTATTAATTGGTGCAGGGGTGAACTATGGCCATCATGGCTTTTTTTCAACGCAGTCTTTTATGGGGCATAACCTTTTTGGGAAAATGGCTTTTGTTGTCAAAAATCCAATGCAATCAACCGATCTTATTGAAGCGGAAATCATCCAAAAGATGGCAGCGGGGATGGAGCCTCTTCAAAATGAATTGGATCAGATAACATCACTTAAGCTGTATTATATTTTAAGCACTCCTTTGCATGATAAATTGCGGTTTTTCTTGTTGGATAAAAAATTCAAACCTGAAATCCCTGAACTTTCAGGACATCCAGATTTAGACGGCTTTTATAAAAGCGTTGCATTGAAAGTTATCGCTCAAAATCCAAACGCTTATTTAAAAGACGTTATGATTCACTATGGAGCTATGTGGTTTGTGTGGGATCTTATCACTCCAAAGGAAAAAGAGCTGCTTGTGAATTGGATTGACCATCTGAAAGCAACAGATGCCTTCAAGAAAATCGAACAAGACTATTCATGGTATAAGTTCAGAGAAAAAGGGGAGCTTACTATCTTTTTGATCAGAAGTTTCCTTTATCTTTGTTTTTGTTTGAGTTTTGCGTTTATAGGAAGGGGATTTTGCTACCTTATAAAAAGAAAACACCTTCCAGGAGCATGGACAGTGGGTTTGTTTTTAAGCGCGGCCATCCATTCAATATATTTTTCAACGGCCCTTTTTCAGGCTGGTTATCCAAGATACTCTATGTTTATGTGGCCATATCTGTTTATGTTGTTTTTAACGTTTGCTGCCATGAGTTTTGATTCTTTCAGAAAGGAAAAAATCAGTGATTAATTCAAACCTTTCCATCGCTGTTTTGATTCCTTGTTTTAATGAAGAGGCGGCTATTTATGATGTTGTTCAGAACCTAAAACGAAAATTACCAGAGGCAAAGGTTTATGTGTACGACAACAATTCGACCGATGGCACAGTTAAATGCGCCCTTCAAGCGGGCGCTATTGTATGCTTTGAGCCAAGGCAAGGAAAAGGCAATGTTGTTAGTCGCATGTTTGCTGACATAGAGGCTGATGTCTATTTGATGATTGATGGCGATGGAACCTATGACATAGACTCAGCTCCCGAAATGATAGAGACATTGATTTCCCAGAAATTGGACATGGTGATTGGAACGCGCCTTGAGCAAACAGATAACGCTCACAGGTCCGGACATAAGTTGGGGAATCTACTTTTTAATAAGGTTTTATCCATCTTTTTCAAAAGCGAATTTAAGGATATTTTTTCAGGATACCGCGTATTTTCAAGACGCTTTGTGAAATCATTTCCAGCCCTTTCCTCGGGCTTTGACATTGAAACAGAACTATCCATTCATTCATTAGAGATGAATCTTCCTGTAAAGGAAATTGAAACTCCATTTTTTGAACGTGCCGAAGGATCTGTTAGCAAGCTGAGCACTTTTAAGGATGGTTTTTTGATTTTATGGCGAATGATTTTTTTGTTTAAGGAAGTTAAGCCTTTGGTATTTTTTGGAGCCTTTTTTATATTCTTTGTGGGTTTGTCTTTATTATTAGGTTATCCGCTTGTCACGGAATTTTTGCACACTGGATTGGTGCCACGTTTTCCAACAGCCATTTTAAGTGTTGGAATTATGCTGTTGGGCTTTTTAAGTTTAACATGTGGATTTATCTTAGACAGTATCAGTTATGGGCGCAGGGAAGCAAAGCGTCTAAGATATTTATCTTTGCCGGCTCCGGGACAGCATTAACCAATTAATCGGCTTACCATTTTAGCGGTATAATCTACCAAAGGAATGATCCTGCCATAATTCATTCTAGCAGGCCCAATAACCCCAATAGCGCCTATTATTTTTTGCCGAGAGTTGTGATACGGGGACACAACCAAAGAACAGCCCGACAGTTTAAAAAGACTGTTTTCGGAACCGATAAAAATCTGTACGCCTTCTGCTTTTATGGACGCATCCAACAGTTCATGAAGTCTTTCTTTTGTATCCAAAATCTGGAAAAGTTCGCGGATTTGATCTAATTCATCAACCTCTGTCACTCCGTGAAGCAAATTAGATTGACCCTTTACAATTAAAGATCCTCCTTCTTCGCCGCCGGCCCAAACAGCGAGACCTGCCGATACAACATTTGCTGTTAACTCACTCAGGTGAGCTTGGTGATTTTTGAGTTCTTCATTGATTAGATTTTTAGCTTGGGCAAGAGTAAATCCAGCTAACCGAGAACTTAAATAATTAGTGGCTTCACTAAAGACAGAGGGCGAAATTCCGCTTGGAACTTCGATTAATCTGTTTTCAACATCACCTTCTTGGTTAATCAGCACAACGAGGGCACGTCCAGGGGCTATTTGAACAAATTCGATATGTTTTAAGGGAGCATCTGCCTTTGGTGCCATAACTAAACCAGCGCAGTTTGACAGACCCGATAACATAGCGGTGGCTTCTTCTAAAACTGACGCAACGCTTCTGTTTGACTTATTACAAAGCGTATCGATATTTTTCCTCTCTTGTTCGTTTAGATCACCAATTTCTAGCAATCCATGAACAAATAAGCGTAGTCCTTCATCTGTTGGCAATCTTCCTGCAGAGGTATGGGGCGCGTAAAGTAGTCCTGCTTCTTCTAAGTCTGCCATAATATTTCGAATTGTAGCTGGGGAAAGAGGCGTATTTAAACGACGCGAAAGAGTACGAGAGCCAACAGGTTCTCCCGTTTCTACATACGTGTCGACCAATTCTCTGAAAATTTCTAAAGAGCGTTGATTAAGTTCAGCTACTGTGAGGGACATTATTTAATATACCTTATTGACGCGATTTGAATGGAGGAAGTAAAGTTAAAGTACTTTTCTAAAATAACACATTTTTTCAACTAATTGAAACCACATTGCTCATTAAAGTTTCAAATGATACAAAGCACCCATGCCATTTAAAATTTTAGAAACACCCGAAATCTCTTACCTCTTTCGTCTTTTTTCTGAAAGGGGGGCAGAGGCTCGTCTTGTTGGCGGGTGTGTAAGGGATGCTTTATTGGATATTAAAACCAATGATATTGATATGGCCGTCAATGTTCCCCCAGACAGGGCTGAGGAAATCCTTGAAAAAACCAATATCAAAGTCGTTCCAACAGGCATTGAACACGGCACCATAACAGCGATTTTAAATAAGATGCCTTTTCAAATCACAAGTCTAAGGCAAGATTTTCAAACCGATGGCAGGCACGCAAAAGTCATTTTTGGCACAGATTGGCTAGAAGATGCAAAGCGCCGAGATTTTACAATCAATGCTTTAAGCCTTGATAAAGATGGCAATCTTTACGA
The DNA here is from genome assembly GCA_019749935.1 of Alphaproteobacteria bacterium. Lineage (GTDB taxonomy): Bacteria > Pseudomonadota > Alphaproteobacteria > Paracaedibacterales > CAIULA01 > CAIULA01. The sequence continues at coordinate 27,467 of JAIEPD010000011.1, read as the reverse complement.
TCCATTTAATGGGCAAAGCGACCTTGAAAAAGGGATCATTCGATTTATTGGAAACCCAGTTGAGAGAATCCAAGAAGATTACCTTCGAATCTTAAGGTATTATCGGTTTTTAGCCTATTATGGCAAGGGCGAACCTATAATCATTCCAGAGCTTAAGAACTGTCGAGAGAGATTGGCTTCTTTATCAAAAGAGCGGATTGCTCAGGAATTTTTAAAATTGCTAGGGGCAAATAGCCCTTTAATATCTTTGGCTTTGATGAAAAAGGACGAGATTTTTCTAAGTTTGTTTGGTGAAAATCCTTCTTTGGAAAAGATTGAGTCTATCGTTGGTTTAGAAAACCTTTCAGATATTCGAATTTCCCCTATCAGGCGGCTGTATGCGTTGTATGAGAATAAAGATAAACTCCTTTTATCGAATGAACAAAAAAAGCATCTTCATTCTTTAAATAAGGCACTTTTAGAGACAGATCGAAGGCGAGTGTATTATTATTTTGGTAAAGAAATCACCCTTGATTGGACATTGTGGACCGAGGATTATCAAGAGAATCTATCGTGGCTGAATCAGCAAACTGACCTTATCTTTCCCCTCAAAGGCCAAGACCTTTTAGATAAAGGGATTAAGGCTGGTCCCTTACTTGGTATGGTCCTTAAGAAGACTGAAGACTGGTGGATTTCAAAAGACTTTATGCCCAGTAGGGAGGAGTGTTTGGAGTATTGTTTGGGGGTTATGAATTAAGAGGCTGATATTGTTAAAAATTATTGCTATAATGACCATAAGATAAGGTTCTTAAATTTAGATAGATTTCAGTAATAATTTTGAATATTAAGATGTATTATACTTTATTTAATGTTTGATTTTTAATTTAAAGGTTTGAAAATGTTAACATTAACATGCCAAGATGTTGCAAATTATTTTTTGGTTTTAGTTGATAGAGAAGCAGGGGATTCGATTACTCAATTAAAGCTACAAAAATTAGTTTACTTTGCCCAAGGTATAAATTTTGCTTTTTACAATAAACCTCTTTTTAAGAATGAGATTCAGGCTTGGGATCATGGTCCTGTTGTGCGTGAATTAAGAAAAACATTTGGTGAATTTGGTAGTAATACTTTACCAGCGCCTGGAGAAATCGATTTTGATATATATACTTTACAACATAAGGAATTAATTTATAAGGTGTATAGCGAATATGGTGAACATAGCGCTTCATATTTACGTAATTTGACCCATACACATTCAATTTGGCAAGAGGCATATGAAACTCCCCAGCAAATTATTCCTCAAGAAAAAATAAAAGAATTTTTTAAAGATTTACTTGAAAAAGGTTCAATACAGTCTGATTTCTTATCTATTACTCCGCAGGATATCCAAGGCATCCAAACAGCTGAAGATGAGTGGTGGATGAATTATGACTCTGGAGTTCTCTGCGAAAAAATAACTGAGGATGTTTTATAGTTGCAACAAAACTCCAAAGTCAATTGGTCTGAAAAAGCCTTACAGGATATAAAATTTTGGGAGAAAAATGTTCCTAAAATAGCCAAGCGAATCCAGCAATTAATAGATAATATCCAGGAAACACCATATTCTGGTTTGGGAAAGCCAGAACCATTAAAACATAACCTTTCCAAATTATGGTCTAGAAGAATTGATAGCCAGCATAGGCTTATATATTTCTTTAAGGAAGAGAATAACTTAATAGAAATAAAAAGCTGTAAGGGACATTACGAGAAAAAATAAAAAAAGATGTTACGGAATCTTTCCCCAATTTTCAGATGTTTTTTATAGCCATCTGCGGTATTGTAGCTATCATCTTTGTATTTTTATTAGAATTATGAGTTTATTTACAACATTTCACGGCTATATTTGTAAAGTATTACAATCTTTAAACTCCTCTGAAGAAGTTTTGGATCTTTCAAAAGTAACGATAGAGCCTACACGTGATCCTCTTCATGGGGACATTGCAACCAATGCGGCTATGGTTATGGCAAAGCAGATGGGCTTAAATCCGCGTGAATTGGCTGCAAAAATAACGGAGCAGTTAACCGCTTTTAAAGAGATCGAAAAGGTTGATATCGCAGGACCGGGGTTCATAAATTTAACTCTCTCGCCATTCTTTTGGCATGCACAGTTAAAAGAAGTTTTGGTGCAAAAAGAACATTACGGCGATTCTGAAATTGGTAACGGGGAAAAAGTTAACGTTGAATTCGTTTCAACTAACCCAACAGGCCCTCTCCATACAGGCCATGGAAGAAACGCTATTTTAGGGGACGCAATTGCCTCCCTTTTGCAAAAGGCTGGCTACAAAGTTTGCCGTGAGTATTATGTGAATGATGCGGGCGGGCAAACGAATGCTTTGGCACGTTCTGTGCATTTGCGTTACAGAGAGGCCTTAGGCGAGGCCATCACCATTGATGATTTTAAAGATGGAATGTATCCAGGCGGTTACCTGATTCCAGTCGGTCAAAAAATCGCCAATGAATATAAAGGACAATGGACGAGTAAGCCGGAATCTGAATGGCTTGACCTTTTCAGGGAAATTGCTGTTGCTGAAATGATGAAAGATATCAGAGCAGATCTTGAAAAGCTAGGCGTGGTGATGGACGTTTACACATCTGAAAAAGCATTGGTTAAGGCTGGAAAAGTCGATGAAACATTAAAACTTCTAAAGGATCAGGGCGATGTTTATGAAGGGGTTTTAACGCCGCCAAAAGGACACGTTGTTGACGATTGGGAAGAAAGGTCTCAAACCCTATTTAAAGCAACTGCATATGGCGATGATGTTGATCGCCCTTTGCAAAAATCGGATGGATCTTGGACCTATTTTGCCGGCGACATTGCTTATCATGTGGATAAATTTGAACGTGGGTTTTCCCATATGATCGATGTATGGGGAGCGGACCATAGCGGTTATGTAAAAAGATTAACCTCAGCTGTCAAAGCTGCAACGCAAGGAAAAACCAACCTTGAGATAAAAGTTTGCCAAATGGTCAACTTTTTAGAAAATGGGGCTCCTGTGCGCATGTCAAAGCGCGCGGGTACTTTTATAACCATCAATGATGTCATCGAACGCGTTGGCAAAGATGCTGCGCGATTTATGATGATTTCTAGGCATCAAGATATGCCAATCGATTTTGATTTTGCAAAAGTTGTTGAGCATTCTAAAGATAATCCAATTTTCTATATTCAGTATGCGCATGCCAGGATTTGTTCTGTTTTAAGGCATGTAGAGACAGTTTTTCCTAATATTAAACAAGACATTGAAGAAAACGCTCAAATCGAGCTCTTGACCGATGAAAGCGAATTAGCGATGATCAAATTATTAGCAAATTGGCCGCGTCAGGTCGAGGTGGCAGCTTTAGTACGTGAACCTCACCGACTGGCAAATTTCTTATATGATTTAGCATCCCAGTTCCATGCTTTATGGAATAAGGGAAAGGATAATACACACTTGAGATTTATTGACCCAGATCAAAAAGAACTCACAAAGGCTCGCATTACTCTTATTAGCGCTGTGGCTATTGTGATTTCAAGCGGTTTAACTTTATTCGGGATTACCCCTGTGCAGGAGATGCGATAATGTCTAGATTTAATTTTGGTAACCGCAGAAATGATGGGTCTTCTGAACGAGAAAGGCAAGAAAGAGAAGTCTATTTTAATAGACCATCTGGAAGACCTGAAGAAGGGCATTATCCAAACGAGTACGATCAGTCAGATGCACGCATGAATCGCGGAAATGAAAGGGCGGATGATTACCGTCAATATCCTGAAGATCAACAAAATCACCCCTACTTTAAGGGGCAGCCAGAAAATGGGCCGCGCAATCAAATTGGAACGCGGCAAGATTTTCAGCATTTACGGGCCTATGGTAAAAGTTCCCATCCTGATGAACTGAAAGGCCTTTCTTTTTGGAAGGATGAAGAAGACGATCTTCATGATGATCCAGAGAGTTGGTCAGACCGTTCTTCACCCCTAAAGTTTGTTGTCGCAATTTCTGGAATTTTTATCTTTTCTGCAATTGCATGGTTTGCTTATCGTTGGGTTAGCCAGACAGGTGGCAATACTCCTCCCTTAATTCAAGCTGAACAGGGACCCTATAAGGTAAGACCCGAGAATCCTGGTGGCATAGCAATCCCTCATCAGGATAAATTAATTTATGGTCGTTTATCTGGAGAATCAGATCAGCCAGTAGAACGTTTATTGCCGCCACCAGAGCAGCCTGTTGTCATGAATCCTACCTCGGCTTATCCTTATCCAGGGCAGCAAGGTCAGCCTTACCCAGATCATGCGCAGCCTCAAGATGGAGGATACCAGCAGCAGTACGAACAAGCGGCTCCTGGTTATCAAGGCCAGCCGCAAGTTCCAATGGGTTATCAACAATATCCTCAAGGACAGGGGCCAACTTATCAGCAATATCCGCCGCAACACGCAGGACAACCTGGCGGGCAGCAAAACTACATAGAGCCCTATCCTCAGCAAGCGGGACATCCTTATCCAAATCAAGGATATCCACAGCAACCTCAAGGAGCGAATTATCCGCAACAAGCTCAGCCTCAGGGACCCATGCAACCAGGAATGCAGCAGCCTTATCCAAACTATGGAAATATACCAGCGCCGGTTGCTGCTCCTGTTAACCGAAATCCAGGTCCTCCAGCACATAGGCCCAGCGAGGCTCAAAGAGGAATGGGCCAGATTCCCATTTTAAAAGAATCTATGGATCATAAGCCTGTTTTGAAAGAAGAAGCATCGTCCCTGCCCGCACAAGGTGCAGCTTTTTTTGTTCAGTTGGCTACACTTCCAACAGAACAGCTTGCTAAACAAGAAGCTAGCCGTTTAAGCAAGAAATTTAAACATGACCTTTCAGGGAATGAGATGACAGTTCGTATGGTTGAAAAAGCCGATGGTACTAAATCTTTTAGGGTCATTGCTGGACCGTTTAAAACAAGAAACGTTGCGCTTGCAAAAAGCACTAAGTTTGGTAGCGGAAGTCGTATAATGCAATTACAAAATGACTGAGGCTTAAATGAAAAAAAGGTTACCCAAAGCCGTTATTTTTGGTTGTTCAGGACCTGAGTTATTGCCTGAAGAAAGGTCATTTTTTGAACGTTGTCAGCCTTTGGGATTCATTCTTTTTGCGCGAAACTGTAAAACACCAGAGCAGATAAAGACCCTCGTTGCTGATCTTAAAAGTACGGTCACTCACAAAGATGTTCCTATTTTGATTGATCAAGAAGGGGGAAGGGTTGTTCGTTTATTGCCGCCTTTGTGGCGAGAAGTGCCGCCAGCCCATATTTTTGGTCAGCTGGCCTATGAAAATATAGACCTTGCATCTGAATGTGTGCAGGATAACGCAGTCCTTATCGGTTATGAGCTTGATGAATTAGGGATTAATGTAAATTGTGCTCCGTGTGCGGATTTACTGATTCCTGGTTCAGATCCAATTATTGGCGATCGTGCATTTTCAAATCATAGTGAGATTGTCGCTGAGTTATCACTTGCAATGATAGAAGGTCTTCAAGCTCAAAATATTATACCTGTTATTAAGCATTTGCCTGGTCATGGCCGCGCTCCTGTAGATAGTCACAAAGAATTGCCCATTGTTTCTTCATCAAAAGAAGAGTTAACGGATCATGATTTTGAGGCCTTTCGTTTAATATGTGAGGGAATAAAGGCCCGATCATTGCCTCAAGCCTGGGGAATGACGGCACACGTTGTTTATGATGCTTTTGATGACAAGGAAACGGCAACCCATTCTTCTTTGCTTATCGACAGAATTATCCGTGCACATATAGGCTTTAAAGGATTTCTGATCAGTGATTGCTTAACTATGGAAGCCTTGGAAGGTTCTTTTTCCAATCGAGCCCGAAAAGCGATTAAAGCAGGTTGTGACGCTGTCCTACATTGTAACGGCCATTTGGATGAAATGATCGAAGTCGCAGGAGCAACACCTGATTTATCGGAAATTTCTTATGAGCGTTTAAGAGAAAGCCATGTTTCCCATCCGAAAACTCTGCCTAAAGAAGATAAAGATCATCTTCAACTGAAACTTAATGACACATTACAAAAGCAAGAGTTTATAAATTACAACGGCCCAGTTTTATCCCTTCAGAAAAGTGTGGCATGATGACAACCGAACTTATTGCTATTTTTGCAAGCCTGATCGCACTTGTTTTTGCGATCACCAGCCATGAGGCTGCTCATGGAGCGATGGCTCTTGCGTTTGGAGATAATACGGCCAAGCGCATGGGGCGACTTAGTGCGAATCCACTTCGTCACGTAGATCCGCTTGGGACTGTTGTATTGCCTGCGATGCTCTTTTTAATGAAGGCCCCGTTCATTTTTGGCTGGGCAAAACCTGTTCCTGTCAATTTTTCAAGTTTAAAACCTAAAAAATTTGGAACCATTATGGTGGCGCTAGCAGGACCTGGCGTTAATATTCTTCTTGCCTGGTTGTCAGCTGTATTGCTGCATATTAATGGACAGGTGGATACTTTGGGAAATGAGATTTTATTAAATTCTTTTCAAATAAATCTGGTCTTAGCTGTGTTTAATCTGCTACCTTTACTTCCGTTAGACGGCGGTCGTATTTTAGCGGAGGTGCTGCCTTATAAATTGGGGCAAACTTACGCCAGAACAGAAGCCTATGCGCCTTTGATTTTGCTGCTTTTGATTTTGGTTCCAACGGCACTCGGTGCAATAGGCATACATTTTAACTTACTTGGAATGGTTATGTTGCCGCCTTTGCACATGTTACAAAAAGGCATCTTGTTTTTAAGCGGCCACTAATTAAAAAATAACAGAAAAGGAAAAAACCATGGGAATGAGCTTTGGGCATTTAGTTATCTTGATGGTCGTTATTCTTGTCGTTTTTGGGGCTGGCAAATTGCCAAGTGCAATGAGCGATTTAGCTAAAGGCTTTAAGGCTTTTAAAGATGGAATGAAAGAAGGCGAATCAACAGATAAGAATCGTTAGGGTTTTCAATTTTTTCTGAACCACCCCTCTTGATATTTAAAAAATAAAACCTATTTCTATGGTATGGGATAAGAAGCGCTATTCATAAACGTTTATTTCTGATGAAGGGTTTGACAGGTTTTTTAAGTGGGAAAAAGCCTGGACGGGAGAGCTTTACCATTTTTACCATTGTGGTGAGAGGGCATTCCCCCCGCCCTTTTCGGTGGGCGGAAAATTGGGTGGGGTTTCTGCACTAAAATTAAATTTAATAAAAATTTAGTAATACCCTTCTTGCGCAATACTAGGTTCTGTGAACAAAATTCAAAAAAAGTTGGTAATTTTTTGTGAATTAAGCAAAAAAAACTAGCATGAAGTAATAGAAAAATCAATATAAAAATGAGTATATTCTCTTCACTTTGAATGATGCTCAATGAATATTTAAGATTCTAAGTTTAATCTATCTTTTCCTTATGCTGGTTTCGGGGCATCTGCTGCTGGTGGAGCGGCCGGAGCTGTAGGCTGTTGAGGTGCTGCAGTAGCCGCCGCAGCGTCTGGTGCAGGAGGAGCTTGTGGCGCTGCTGCTGCAGGTGCCGCATCAGGTGCTGCCGCTGGCGATGGACCCTCAGGCAACGGTGCAGGAGGCAGTATTTGTTCTGGACCTGGTGGGGGAGAAGCGGGAGCCTCCATATATTCTAAAGGGGTCACCACCCCTTCTGTTAATACAGCCTGATCTCCGTAATGTGTCACTGCTGGATCTAATTCTGGCGCCAATACCGGAAATGCCGGTACAGGTATTACTTTTCCAGGTGCTTTCGGGTTTGATGAAGGCGCCATTATCGTGATCAAATTATAAACAATGGCTTTGTCTTCTGCGCCTGTAGGGATTACAAATTTAAGCATAAAAGGATTGGGATCTTTCAAAGAGGTATAATCCCCTTTTGTAGCTCCATGCATTTTAAGCATCCAAAGGAGGGCCCACCGTCCTGTATATTTTATGATTGCCTTCCGACCATCTACATCAAGTACAGGTTGAAGGGGATCTTTCGCAGGTTTTGCTGGAATACCATCTCCATCTGGCCAACGAAAGCCAATTTCAATGGGATTTCCATAAGACCATCTACCAACATGACTTTTATCGTTTTTATCGATTGTTACATCAGGATGTGGTTTGATTGTCCAATCAACAATTAAATCCCCACCTGTTTCCATCTGTCTGTTGACTCTGAAATCTATATTAAATGTGAATGTCGGTAGATCATTATCCCCATTTCCACTTAAGTAATTTTGAAAAAATGTTTTCACATTTTCCATATTTTGTAAAAAACGTAAGGCAGGAAGAACATCAGAGCTTAATTGATATATTTGATCAAAAATAGCTTTTGCTGAACCACCAGCTTCATCAAACATGCGGAAAAAATCGCGGATACTCTCTGGATCAACCTCAGGTGTGCTTAAACTGACATTTGATGCAACAAAAGGAAATTTATTTTTCAAGTTATGATTATAAAAAGCAACAAGCTTATTATAGTTTTCGATACCCTTCTTGCGTTTTAAAACCTCTCCTCTTGCTAAAATACCTTTTTTAAGGGATCTTATTGTTTCAACAAAATAATCTCCTGATTCATGGCGAATATCCTCTAAAGGAATACGATCAAAACAATTTCTAATGTCATAGCTGTTTAAAGTTTTTAGGATAAAATCTTCCAAAGCCGTGACAGAATTTCCAGGTTGTTTCTTTACAAAAGACTCCATTTGGTCAACAATGCGGTGCCATTTGTTCAATAATACCTTGTCACCTGCGGCATCAAGCATTATGTCGGATGTTAAGAATGTAACAAGAGGCTTTGCAAAGTCCATAGCCATGGTTTGCATAAGCTGCCTTTGCAAAGAAAGATAAACTTTTAAATCTTCCGCATCTTTTGAGCTATATCCAACAAATGCAGCTCCTTGTTTTCCTTCCCACCACGAAAATGACAAATCATGCACTGAATAAGGAGTTAAGGAGTGAAGCATATGCTCAACTTGAGATAAAAGCCAAAAACTTGTGCTGCTTAAGAGGGTTCTAAGCTCAACAAAGGAAACCCCAACTGAATCTTGATTCAAGACTTCCAAAAGTTTTACAAATTTAGGTGCAGATTCTTTCACATCATTAATTTTGGAGCGCAAGATTTCCTCAGCAGCCACGCCTTCTGATAAATTTGAGGGCGCATCAACAAAGCTTTGCGCTTGCGCTAATAAATTAATTACATTTGCTTGCAAGCTTTCTCTTGCGAAAAGCTTTATGTTTTCTTGCAATATTGGCGGGAATCCCGAGACTTGCTTGGCAGTAAAATCTTCAAACCGTTTACACATATCGTAAGCCATTTGAATCATTTTAGAATCCCAGTAAATGATTTTTCCAATAGGGACTTGATTTGTAAAGCTATGAGTTGAAGGGATCGCCATATAAGGTTCAGAAAAGAGAGCGAGCAAACTTTTCTGCATTGAAATAATCCCTTGAGAGGGTTGAACCGCAGCTGCTTTTTGCGCAAGAGGACCAACGGGCATATTGGGTTGATGTACCAAAAGCTGATTGATTGCTTGGAGTTGTAATTTTAGGTTATTAAATCCAATAGCTGTTTGATCAACTAAAAATTGGGTTATTTCTTTACCAAAGAGTTTTGATGAATCAACTTTATCCAACAAATGATCAAACTCTTTACTTGGATTAAAGAACTCTCTATCCAACCAAGTTTGACCGACTTCTCCAAGTGAGGGAACAACTTGAGCAAGATCTAGACTAAGTTGACGCAAATAAGTAGGGTCTGGTAGGTGCTTTGTCTGTTGTTGGCTGAGTTGTTGTAAAAACGTTTGAAGCCTGGCGGGTAAGCTTCCAGGATCACTGACTGTAAACACCGCATTCAAAAAATTCTGATAAATAATATTGAGAGTTTCCCTGGCTAGTTGCTGATAAGGCCGAAGGTCAATTGGGGGAAACGTTGTATTTTTTAATAAAGATCTAAATTTTTTATAATGATGAATAAATTTCTGCGGCAATTGTGCGTGGAAGGTATAAGAAACCAAATCATCAAGATCTTTCGCATCTGCAGCCGATTTAAGGTGATTAAATTTATCAATTTTTTCCTGCAACGTTGCAAGACTCTCTATATAACGTTTTAAAAGCTGAAATTCTGCACTTTCGGTTGGTTGCAAAAGTTGAGCAATAGAAACTGATCGATCGTGGAGAGTTGGCCTTAAATGCAAAAGCTCACGGGCTTTTAAAAGCAAATCTATATAGATTGTTCTAACAATAATTTGCTGATAAGAAACTTTCAAGGTTTTTTCTAAATCTTTATGAAGCGGACTAAACCAAGATGCGGGAACAAAAACAGAAAAGAATTTTGTTTGCTGCATCTGATCCATCATTTCTAAAAGCTGGCGCGCGTAAGAATCAAACATCTCAGATGATTGCCCAGGCTCATTCAAATTAATTTGCTGCATTTCATGAAGCATGGTGTTCATTTTTGACAGGATCGGCATCATATAGTCACGGCTTTGCACAAATTTTTCATAAGCACTGAAAAGTCCATAACTTCCAAACAATATGAAAACAGCTGTGAAAATTTTTGCAAGATTCAAAGCCTTATTGATGCTTAAAAGACGTTTTTGTAGGGGAACAGATAATCCTGGTTCTCTTAAAATTTTATCGGTGATTAGATCGTCAATAAAAAAGATTTTACGCCGAATAGGCTCAAGGCTTTCTGGAGTTAATTGAGAAGCAAGAGATGGATGTTCAGCATCTTGTTCAAAAGCACTATCTGGGTTTCCAATAACAGCTAAATTTTCATGACTTTCTTCTGGCTGATCTTCATTTTCGTTAAGGACCCGAAGCGGGGTCATGCCACTATCACCACAAAAATAAATTCCTCGAAGCAGCAAAGATTCTTGGTAGGCGTCATTTTTGAAAATATGATTAACATAAACACTTAAGTTGTCTTTAATATTCAGAATTTCACTAGGAAAGACAAAGACACCATCTCTGGAATCGGTTACTCTGCCTTCAGCAAAAATTTCAAGACGAAGTTGGTTTAAGTTCTCCTCGAGGGTATTAAATGCTTCATCAACCCATTTTGATGTATACGCTGTTGATAGTGTATAAGGTGAAGACCATCCCAGTATGTTATGCCTGTTGCTGGTTGGGATTTCAGAGCAAAAGCTTTGAAAACCAGGAACGGTGTCGAGTTTTGTTACAACAATATAAACAGGAAGGCGCAAACCTAAGTTATTTTGTGCTGCAGCCAGTTTATGTGATAAAAAATCAGCTCGGCTACTGATTTCATCTTTGGTTAATTTGTGCTTACCGTAAATCTCATTAGCTGGGATAGCTAATATAATTCCATTGATGGGTCTTGCTGATCGATAACGAGACAGTAAGACTAAAAGAGAACGCCATCCTTTTTCTTCACAACTGACTTCTTTTTTGTTTAAGAATAAGTTTCCTTTAATGTCAAGGATAACGCCTCTATTCAAAAACCACCAACGACATTCTGGGTTTGGGTTATGAATTCCTAAATCAGGGTGACCCAAAGGCATATTTAATTCAGCACCTTCAATAAGTGAGGTCTTTCCTGAACCCTCAGCCCCAATCAGCAGATACCAAGGAAGATAATATTTATAGTTATAGGTATGAAGAGAATCCCTTAAAAAATCTAAGGCTCTTAAAAATGATAGACTGAGAGTACTGACATGAAAAAAACCTTTTTTAGATAGAAATTCACTAATCCATCCGCCTAAAGGAGGGAGCCTATTATTATCTTCCCCATTTTCTCTCCTCTTTTTTTCCTTATCAGCTGCAGCTGCAGAAGGAGGCTTAGGCACTTTTGGCGAGCTTCTTCTCATAGAGAAAATAGTCAAAATGATCGTAATCAACATCACAACAAAGGCGATAATCAAAAGAATAATGATTACCAACGGCAATGAGGAAAACGCATGTCTTACGTAGTCAACTGTAGAATGTAAAGCTTGAAAAACTGTATTAATCATGTTGGGTCCACTTGACACTGAATTTTGACAACAATTTGTTTCATATCAATGGGCTTTGCCTTGTTTGTTCAAAGATTAGATTTAATGCTTCATGCATTTCTGAAGCAAGCTTGTACCAAACCACATATGTAATAAATACGTACACAGTGAAAATGCCGGCAATACAAACACCCCATGTTTTGATATCGGGCAGCCCTCTCCCTGGGGGTTCTGAAAGAGTATAATCATAAGCTTGATCAATTAAATGTGGGCGTCCAGGGCGAAAGAGATGAGCGGCACGATGATTGACAACAGTATAGAGTTGGTCAAGATACCATTTAATAGAATCTTTATCGTCTTGATCTTTAAATTTACCCCTAAACCCCAGACTTAAAATCAAAAAATATAAAAGAGCAAGTTCTGGCCTGGTAGGATCTGTAGAGTCTAATAGGATATCTAGCTTTTTGTAAAAGGCTTCCCCTGCAATTTGCGTTTCGAAAATCTGAGCTTCTAAAAGAGATTTTTCCCATAGTTTTGCGCCAAACCAATTCAAAGATAAAAAAACCTCATCCGTTAGGATGGTCATCAAATATTGGGCATCCCGTATATGAGTTGCCCCAATTCCAGTTGCGGAACGACCAAGCTTATAAGCCTGTTCTTCTAAAAGCCCGCGCATCTTTTTTTGAATTCCGTCAATCAAGCCAAGATCTTGTCTGCCAGAATCTTTATCGTCAAAGGTGGTGTCCGGTTCACTCATACGCAAAGCTTTTTCTTTTTGCCTTAAAAGTTCATAGTAAAAAATCTGAAAACTTTGCAAAAGAGGGCTGTTGTTTGTTGTAAATTGCATAATTCAGCTAACCCCTATTTTCCGTTTTATCACTACTTTTACGGACATAAAGGACGATTTCTGTTGGTCTTTTTTCTGCGTGGTCGGCTGGATTGAAAATATTTAAATTTTGATCTGGCTTAATATATTCAGGGTTGAGGGTAACTTCAAAAATGATAACACCACGACTTGGCATTAATTCATAGAGTTCTTCATCACGTAGCATCCCTCTCTCAGCTCCGGTGATACGGCGTCCTCTTATCGCTTCTATTGCAAAATCAGAGGCTACTACAGCGTCATTCATCCATTCTTCAAGCTGGGTTTCGGTCATACCCTTTGGCGCTCTAAGCCCAACGTATATTTTGTCTTGCACATAAGCTTTGTGAAAACGCAAATAAAATAGCCGTTCTTTTTGTTGAAAGGGAAATGCTGAAAAACTTTGTTCAATACTGTTAAGATATTGCTTTATAAGCTCAATGACAGGTTTAAAGCATGCGTTAATATTATTATGCTCATACACTGGCAAAATAGGAGGAAGAAGGGCGGGCCTAAGGGGTGCCAAAACTCCGACTGTTTCACAAAGTTTTTGATAAAGTTTGTAGGGATGGATTGGATCTCCATGAATCATCGTTTCAAACCCAGGTAACCCAGATAATAAAGGCCTTAAAAGTGCCGATGTTTCTTGAAGCATAGGCGTTCCGATTTGATTTTGCCATTTTTCGCTTAAATAGGCCGCTTTTTCTCTAATTTTTTGAGCAAGACCTGCGCAGCTCTCCCATAAAGCTGTATCTTTTTCCACAAAAAAACAAGGTGAAGTGTAATCAGTGAGGGCAAAAGCTTCATCCACAAAGCCAACTTTTACTAAGGGAAAAGCCAAACATCTTGCTGGAGGTTGCTCTCCTACATGTAAAAATAACTTTGGAACTAGGCGAGGAATTTTAATGACGTTATCTTCAAGGTTGATGTCTTTTACATTATGTCCTTCCAAAGAATAATAACGAGGAAACTCACCAATAACAGGAGAGCTTTCCGGAACAACCTCAGGAATTGCTATCTGAACAGTAATTTCTTGGTTTGGAAGGCCAGTTTTATAGGGCTTTAAATCAATTTCTAAAGGTGGAATATCTGTCATGTCCGCAGAGTAGTGTACAATCAATCCATCAGCCATAAGAGCTTCCATATCAAGAACCCTTATAAGGCCATCTGGTAAAACAATAGGGTCTAGCTTTAAAGAACGAATGCCCCAGTGATAAAAAGCCATTAAACTAAGTTGATGAGCTAATATTTCGTGATGCCGTAAATCTGACTGCTGAAAGTGCTGAGGAGAAATCATCATTCCTTCATGCCATTGTATGGCAGGCGTAATTGAATTAAATTTTTCCTTTCTCATATGAATGCTGCCTTTCTGAAATTCATTTTCCAAGCAATTTTAGGCATCTCAAACCTTTATATTTAGATTTACTAAATTTTTATTAATTATGATATGTTTTCACTGCTTATGACAAGAGTATCTTGGAAAATAGTATCTTTCTCGCTTTTTTTAAGGCCATTTTTAGCCACACAGTACTCTTTATGAAAGCTAATGATCCCAATTTTTGCATCTCAGATATGAAAATTTGACAATACAGCTTGTTGTTTAAGGGGTTTTTTAGTAGATTATCCCGAAACTTTGTATAAAAATTTAACTTAAGGGAAAAACTAGTGTTGTTATCAAGGCGCAGTTTTAATTTCTCTTCTTTAGCGGCCTTAGGCCTTTCTTTGTCAGGTTTAACAGGGTGCAGTAAGCCCAAAAGAAAAGATGTTCTTAGGATAGGTCTGTTATCTCCTCGCACTGGTATGGATTCTCAAGTAGGGCAAGCTTGTGAACGCGGAGGAAGAGTTGCTGAGCTTTTGTTAAAAGACACTCTTCCTCCCCTTGAAATTATTTATAACGATACAGAATCGAGTGTTGATATCGGGCGTAATAAGGCCGAGATGATGATTAGCGAAGGAACGCATATTCTCATTGGGGCTCATAACTCGAGCGTCACAGCTGCTGTTGCTCAAGTTTGTGAGCAACGTAAAACGCCGTTCTTAATTAATATTGCTGCTGCTAAAAGAATTACCGAGCAGGGCTATCGGTATGTTTTTAGAAACTTTCCCACAACCGATGTACTGGCAGCCAATGGCATTAAGCTTATGAATGAGCTATTTCAATTAAGAGATACGCCTCCTAAAACGGCTGCATTGCTTTACATCAATGATACGTATGGCCAATCAATGTATGAGGCCATCTCTTATTATTTTCCAAGGTTTAATCTGCCTTGTAGGCTTGTTGAAATTGTTTCTTATGATCCCAGAACTCAAGATTTATCTGGAGAGATTGCTAAAATTAAGGCCTCAAAAGCTGAGCTGCTTATCCCTGTGACAAGGCTTAATGATGCAATTCAAATGATGAGAGAGATTGTTAAACAAAGATACAATCCGATGGGTATTATAAGTCCTGGAAGCCCGGGCATGTACGAAAAGCAATTTTTCAGCATATTGGGTGCTCATTCAGAATATTGTATTACGAATACTTGTTGGTACAATCCCAATTCTGCTCTTGCTCAAAGAGCTCATGCTATTTTTGAAAAACTTTATCCAAAAGAACAGTTTGATTTGAATGTTGCCTTTACAATCGAAGCCATATTGATTGCGGTTGATGCCTATCAAAGGGCTCAATCATTTCATGGGCAAGATTTAGGGCAAGCTATTAGAACAACTAATATCAAAGAACGTATTGTTTTTGGCGGCTCTATTGCATTTGATAAAAAAGGCCAGGCTTTAAATATTGAATCCGTAGCTTTGCAAAATAGAAACGGTACCCCTCAAATAATTTTACCTAAAAAGCTGCAACAGATTGCACCTATATTTCCGTTTCCGGCGTGGCAAACATCGTGATCCAGTATATTTCTCTTGGATTCGCAGGAGTTTTTACAGGGCTAATTTATGCTTTAATAGCTGTTGGGCTATCGGTTGTTTTTGGAGTTACAAGAATTGTCAACTTTGCTCATGGAGAAATGTTAGTTCTTGCTGCATTTTTAGCAATTTATCTTCACAAATTATTGGGTGTTGACCCTTTGATTCTTATCCCTGTCGTTAGTACTATTATGTTTGTGATGGGGTATTTTTTACAAAAAGGAATGATTAACACTCTTTTAGATCGCTCTGTGCATTCTCAATTCTTAGCGCTTGTAGCAACAGCGATTATTCTTTTAAATTTGCAGCAAATTGTTTTTGGCTCAGAAGCCAATGCAATTGTTACTTCTTATAGCTTCCAGTCTATCGAAATTGGGGGCGTCTTACTTGATACTGTTCGTTTGGTAACAGGTGGGATTGCTTTCGTAGTTGTATTTTCCTTGTTTATATTTTTTTACAATACGTCCTATGGCAAAGCAATCAGAGCCTGCGCCAACAATTTATTGGGCGCTGACATTATAGGTCTTAATTATAAAAAACTTTATGCTCTTAGCTTTGCTATAGCCGCCGCATGCCTTGGTGTTGCTGGAACTCTTTTAAGTTTAATCATTGATGTAACGCCTCACACAGCACCTCAGTTAACGCTTCTTAGCTTTATTATCGTTATTTCAGGCGGACTTGGCAGTATGATGGGTTCTTTGATTGGCGGGATTCTCATTGGTGTCATTGAAACTTACGCTGCATTTTTTGTGCAGGGCTCTCTTAAGTCTCTATTTAGTTTTTTGATTTTAATTCTTATTCTACTTGTCAGGCCGCAAGGTTTGATGGTTAAAAAGCAATGAAGAAAGCTTTTTACATATTACTTTCTGTATTGGCATTGACTGCACCATTTTTATTTAGCAGCTATGTGATCTCAGTCTTAGTTATTACGCTCTACGTAGCTTATATCGGACAAGCTTGGAATTTATTACTTGGATTTGGTGGCCAGCTCTCTTTAGGACATGCTTTATACACTGGGCTCGGGGCTTATATTTCTTCGATTCTTTTTATCAAGTTTGGGATTTCTCCTTGGGAATCTTTAATCTTTGTGGCTCTTTTCTGTGCCATATTAGGCGGTCTTATTGGAGCGCTTGGTTTTCGTTTTGGACTCAGCGGCGTTCACTTTACACTTTTGACCATTGCTTTTGCTGAATGTGCGCGACTTTTATTTGAGCATTGGTCTTGGTTTGGTGCTACAGCGGGTTTATTTATTCCTGTCACTATAGATTCATTAGATTTCTGGAACCTTAGGGGCAGTACGAGCCTATTTTATTATTTATTTTTAAGCCTCGTTATTGGGGCTTATTTCCTATGCCGTCTTTTTTTAAAAAGCAAATTAGGATACTTCGCCAGAGCCGTTAGAGAAAACGAGCTTGCAGCCTCTAGTTTAGGCATTAATGTTTTTCAAACCAAAGTAATTTTAATGGCCTTGTCAGCTGCAATGGCCAGTATTGGTGGTGTATTTTTCGCCTTTTATCAGAACAGCCTTTTTCCGGATCAAACCTTTGCCATGACGAAATCTATTGAAATTGCTATGGGAACTATCGTTGGGGGAATCGGAACTCTTATTGGCCCTATGTTAGGCGCTTTTGTTTTAATCCCACTTGGTGAATTACTGAGTTATGTTTTAAGCGATTCTATCACGGGCATTAAGCTGTTTTTCCAAGGTATTCTTTTACTGTTTATGGTTTTATTTTTGCCAAAAGGGCTGTGGCCTTTTCTTCAAAAACTATGGAGAGAAAAGGTTAAATGAAAAATCCTTTCCTAAAGATTGAAACCATAAGCAAAACTTTTAAGGGGCTCGTTGCCCTAGATAACGTTAGTTTTTGCGTCCAAAAAGCAGAGATTTTAGGCATCATCGGCCCTAATGGGGCAGGAAAAACAACCCTTTTTAATCTGATTTCTGGATTTAGTGTTCCTGATAAAGGCAACATCACCTTTGAGGGGAAAAATATTACATCTCTAAAGCCTCATCAGATTTCAAAACTGGGTATTGCTAGAACATTTCAAATTGTAAAACCGATGAGAAATTTAAACGTTTTAGAAAACGTTATGATGGGATCTTTGGCTCATTCGTTCTCATTAAAAGAAGCCAAAATTGAGGCTAAAAATGTTCTGGAATTGTTAGGAATCCCTGATAAAAGCCAGTTTTTTGCCGAGAATTTAACGTTACCAGAAAAGAAACGACTTGAGGTTGCAAGGGCTCTGGCGACGCGCCCTAAAGTTTTATTATTGGATGAAGTAATGGCAGGTTTGCGTCCCAATGAAGTCGATCATATGGTCTCTATTTTAAAGGAAATCAACAAGCAGACGGGCCTTACTATCTTAATGATTGAGCATGCCATGCGTGCGGTTATGGCCTGTTGTCATAAAATTGTTGTTCTTAATTACGGTGAAAAGATAGCTGAAGACACACCCGAAGAGATCATTCAGCATACCGAAGTTATTCGCTCATACCTGGGACAAGATCCATGCTAACTGTAAAAAACTTAAGCTTGTTTTATGATGATTTAAGAGCTTTTCATGACATTAACTTAACCATAGAAAAGGGCCAGTGGGTCACAATCGTGGGTGCAAATGGCGCTGGGAAAACGTCACTTGTTCACACAATTGCAGGAATTCATCGTCCCACAACAGGACAAGTATTTTTAAATGATTTAGAAATTTCAGATAAAAAAAGTCATCAAATTTGTCGTTTAGGATTAGGTCATATTCCAGAAGGAAGACAGATTTTCGAGGCTCTTACAGTCAAAGACAATCTTGAAATGGGCGGCTTTGCGGTTGGATTTAACGGCCGAAAAATCAAAGATAAATTAGAAGAGATCTATAGCCAATTCCCCCGTCTTAAAGAACGCCAAAAACAATTAGCTGGGAGCCTTTCTGGAGGTGAGCAGCAAATGCTGACGATTGGACGTTGTTTGATGGCAGAACCAGAAATTATTTTATGTGATGAGCCTTCTCTTGGCTTGTCTCCTTTAAGAGTGTCTGAATTATTTCAGTTGCTGCAAACATTGCATAAACAAGGCATCACATTGTTGCTGGTTGAACAAAATGTCGAGGCGTCCTTAAGGCATGCTGATTATGGTTATGTTTTAGAGCAGGGTGAAATCGTGCTAGAAGGAAAGGCCTCAGATCTGCTTGGAAACAGCGCCGTCAAAGCTGCATATTTGGGCGGATAAAAAACCTTTTGGATTCTAAACCTTCAAAGCAATCTCTCTCTCGTGAAATGACATCAGATTATCATCATGGGTGATGGTTATAATCGTTGTATCCGGCAAAGATTTAATCAATGTTTTAAAAAGCTCAAGCGCTTTTGCTTCATCAAGTGCTGCTGTCGGTTCATCCATCATTAACCATTTTGGCTTATGCAACAAAACACGGGCAATCGCCAGGCGCTGCTGTTCGCCTTGAGAGAGCCTGTTGATCCAATCATCTTCAACATCCAAGAATTCAAACAAATGCTGTAAGCCCACTTTTTTAAGAGCGTCTTGGAGTAGGTTATCTTCAAAGGGTATTTCAGATGGGTAAGAAACTGCATGCCTTAAATCACCAAGGGGAGCATAGCATCTTTGTGGGCTAAAGAAAATGCTACTTGGGGGCAGAGTTACCTCTCCTTCCCCATAGGGCCAAAGACGCGCTAATAGGCGCATTAAGGTGGTTTTTCCTAACCCGCTTGGGCCCTTAATTAAGACACGTTCTCCAGGATTTATATCAAAATTAACTTGATCCAGTATGACTCGGTCATCAACCGTTTTTAAAGTTACATTCTTTAAAGCAATGCCTTGCCCATCGTTATAAAGGAAAGGAGATTGCTTTATTTTAAGGATATTCAACATACCACAAAATTGCTGCAAACGTTTTGACGCAGCCAGCCATTTAGCGATTTCTTGAAAACTTAAAATAACGACTGACAAGGATTCCTGTAACTGTCTAAATGCACCAACAATTTGCATCAAAACACCGAAGGTAATAGCCCCGCTAAAAAGCCGCGGGGCAGCTGCCAGGATGGGCACAACAGTGGATGCATTCATATAAAAATTTTGCATTAGATTAAGATAAATATTACGTTTCAAAACTCTGAGGACGTTGTCCCAAATTGCAGAAAAACGTTGTTTTAGGCCGTGATGTTCTTGAACGCCTCCTTTATAAAAAGCTATTTCTTCACGCCTTTCCCGAACACGAACCAGATGGTAACGGAAGTCAGCTTCTACTTTTTCTTGTTGGACATCTAATCTGATCAAAGGTTTACCAATCTTAATAGCAAGATAGGTGCCAAGGCCTGAGTATATAAGAGCAATCCATACAAGATACGCAGGTATATTAAAATCGATACCCAAAAGCTTAAAAGCAATAGGCCCTGAAATGCCTGCTAATACACAGGTAAAGGCAATAACATTGCCTATTTCTTGAATGTACGACAGGGTTAAACTTGTTGTGACGTAGGTAAAGTTGTTTAAATCATCGCTAATACGTTGGTCAGGGTTATCAGGCGCATTTTGCAAGAGCATTAAACTATAAAAGGATTGCTTATCCATCCATTGATCTAGAAAATGATAAGTTGACCACCGGCGCCATCTTAATGAATACCAGCGAACAATATAACTAGAGGAACAAAACGCAACCACAGTTAAAGTGACAATCCAGGAGAAATCCCATAATGCCTTTATAAAATTTGGATAATTCAGCTGTTGCAGAGAATCGTAGAATTCAACGCTCCATTGATTCAATAGAAGGTTGGTTATAATTGGAAAGATATTAAAAATTAAGGCTGCTAAAAAACCAAACCAAGCGACAAGCTTTTCTTCGGATTTCCACCAAGGCTTAATCAGTTGAAAAAAGGTAATTGGCATTATTTATATTTTCACTCTGTTTTTTATTACGCCTATCCTAATTGCTTTTAGGTATAAATTGTAGTGTTTTCATCCAACCTCCTGATAAACCTCGCCGCTTAACGCCTGCAGGATACAGCGGCGGGACATGTTTGTTATATTCTCTGGCAATTCATCAATGGGGAAAAACCTGACCTCTTTACATTTAGAGGGCTCAGCGTTTGTGATTTCGCCTGTAAAATTGTGAATCTGGAAAGTGGCATAGGCGCATTCGCCTGTTATCTCGTACCCACCTGATGGAATGGCGTGAACAAGGCCTTTGAAAGAAAGATCTTCAGGAATGCAGGTAATTCCGAGCTCCTCTTTCACCTCACGAATGGCAGAGGATTTTAGGGATTCGCCACCTTCGTGTTTGCCACCTGGAAGGGCATAATATCCGTCCATATATCCGGTGCCCTGACGAAGGCCCAACAACACCTTGTTATCCTTAATAATAACCATCATCACTGCAACAGGAATGCCATACCACGCTGGAGGCCGAGGTGGATTGCTTTGTGTCTGAAGGGAATCTAATGAGCAAACATCTTGCCAAATTAATTCGTGAATTTCATCCAAAGGCAATGAGGCATCGATGACCATGCAGCGTTTCGGCTCTGCTGCAGCGATTTTTAAAAAACCTTCACGCACATGTTGGTGAAATTCTAGATCTAAAGATTCAAAACGTCCCTCAACATAAGCGTGATCACTTTGTTTCAGACGAAGGTTTGATCGTTCTAATCCAACCTTGGGGTCAAGGTCAAACACATACGTACGGGTGGGCTTTTGGGCGCCCATAATCCGATTGTAAAGCGTTTCTAAAAACCCTCTATCCAAACCGCGGCCATAACCCTGATAGGCAACGCTGGAATCAGCAAAGCGATCACAAATCACCGATTTCCCAGCCTGAAGGGCAGGGTAAATACGATTTTGCCAATGATCGGCACGGGCAGCGTACATTAATAATGCTTCGCTCATTGGGGCCCATCTATCAGCTGAGCCTGTTACCAAAAGGTTTCGAATTAATTCAGCCCCAGGACTGCCACCAGGCTCACGTGTGATGATTAAATCTTTGCCTTCATTTCTTAGGCGTTCAGCAAGTAGTTTGGATTGGGTGCTTTTCCCAGTCCCTTCGCCGCCTTCAAAGGTAATAAACATTTCCTAAAGCGCCATTCGCTGGGCAATAACACCTTTACGGGCCAGCGCATCTGCGCGTTCGTTTTCTGGATGTCCATCATGGCCGCGCACCCATTTCCATTCAATGGTGTGAGTTACAATTAACTGATCCAATTTTTCCCACAAATCCTTGTTTTTCACAGGTTTTTTGTCAGCCGTTAACCAACCATTTTTCTTCCAGTTGATCATCCAGCGCGTAACGCCATCTTTTAGGTACTGACTGTCTGTATAAAGAGTCACCTTGGTTTTAGCTGGCAAATTACCCACGCTGTTAATTGCCGCCAACATTTCCATGCGGTTATTTGTTGTTTGGGCTTCACCGCCAAGAACCTCGGCCTCGTGTTTATCGTGACGCAGCACAGCACCCCAACCGCCTGGACCAGGATTACCACTGCAAGCGCCGTCTGTAAAAATTTCGACGACGGATTCTGGCTTAAGTGAATTTAAGAACTCTTCGAGAGATTCGGACATGCATTAAAACTTTCTATTAGGGTCATTCCTTACTGTCTCAGGTTCCAGTCTTTACATCAACATTTTAGGAACATGAAAGACGATATTTTCTTGGGTTGTGCTTACTTCTTCAACATTTACAGAAAAATGATCGCGGCAAGCCTCGATGACTTCTTCAACCAAAACTTCTGGCGCAGACGCACCGGCTGTAATGCCCAAACGCTTTGCTCCCTTTAACCATTGCCATTCGATATCTTTGGCACGTTGGAAAAGTTTTGCCTTTTCACAGCCGTTTTGGCGAGCGACCTCAACCAAACGCAAAGAATTAGAAGAATTAGGCGCCCCAATCACAATCATCGCATCCACGGATTCTGCAACTTTTTTAGCGGCAGCTTGGCGGTTTGTGGTGGCATAGCAAATATCTTCTTTCCTTGGGCCCATAATATGCCGAAACTTAAGCTTTAAAGCTTCGATAATGCCTTTGGCTTCATCAACGGATAATGTCGTTTGAGTAGCATAAGCCAGTTCTTGACCCTTAAAATCAGGAAGCTTTGCAACATCAGCAACTGATTCCACCAAAACAACACTCCCCTCTGGAACTTGGCCCATCGTGCCAATAACTTCTGGATGGTTGTTGTGACCAATCAGGATGATTTTTCGCCCCTCTTGTTGGTGGCGTTCGACTTCTCTGTGAACTTTACTAACCAATGGGCAGGTTGCATCCACAAAAATCATCTCGCGTGCTTTCGCTGCGTCGGGCACTGATTTTGGAACACCATGCGCTGAAAAAATAACGGGACGATCGCTTGGAACCTCGTCCAGTTCATCTACAAAAATAGCGCCCTTTGCCATTAAGTTTTCAACCACAAATTTGTTGTGAACAATTTCATGCCTGACATAAACAGGCGCGCCGAATTTCACCAGTGCCTTTTCAACAATCTGGATAGCCCTGTCAACACCAGCACAAAAGCCGCGTGGGCTTGCTAAGACAACAGTTAAATCAGGTTTCATAAAGAGGGCCCAAACAACGAATAGGATTTAGAAAAGCTATAGCGTTTTAGAGACTAAAATTCAATCATGGTTTTTTTAACAGACAAATTATTCCTTGATTTTTAATATTAATTAATGTAAAACAATAATTAAATATTGCATTACGACAAGAAAGGATATTTTATGAAATTTAAGCACCCTTATGAATTAAAGCAAAGTCTGGCGACACTTAGTAAGATTTTAGCCATAATCTTTACGGCGACCATGATCTTTGATTTTATATTTGAAATTGCTTTTTGGACCTTTGCAGATCTTAAAAAGCAAACTTTGTTTTCCATGCCAGTCAGTTTCTCATTCTCAGCTTTTAGGCAATACATAGATAGTTTTAAAATTTTAGGCGAGATCACTCCTATGATGCGATTTTTAGGCTGGATAGCAAGCCTTCTTTCTTTAAGCGTGTTGATGTACCTTTATTATACACTGAGTCAGCTTTTTTCGGCATTCAGCAAAGGGTACATTTTTACCCTTGAAAATATTAGCCGCATAAAAAAATCATCTAAAGCTTTGATTGTTTTTATGTTGCTGACAATTGTAACCAACAGTCTTTTAACGCTTATTCTCAGCATGAATAATCCTGTTGGTGAAAGGTATTTGGGCATTACTGTTGGCACTGCTAATCTTAGAGATTTGGTCATCGCACTTGTCATCATGGTTGCTGCCTATGTGATGGAACAAGGTTTAGAGCTTGAAGAAGAAAGACAGCTTACAATATAGTAAAGGAATAAATTATGGCAATTATTGTAAATATTGACGTTATGCTGGCGAAACGGAAAATGTCATCCAAAGAGCTTGCGACTAAAATTGGTATCACGGCTCAAAACCTTTCGATTTTAAAAACGGGCAAGGCTAAAGCCATTCGTATTGAAACGTTAGAGGCAATCTGTGAAGCGCTTTCTTGTCAGCCGGGGGATATTTTGGAATATCATCAAGAGGTAAAAACATAACGCGGTGGCATGGGGAATGATTTGAAGAAGAAATACAAAAACATATTCTTTGATCTGGATAATACGTTGGTTGATTTCAAAACTGCAGAGCTTGAAAGTCTGCAGTTAACTCATAAAGCCTTTTATCAAAATTTTTCCCCTGAACAGGATTTCAAGGATTTGTTTGTAAAGATTAACAGATCGTTGTGGAAGGCGGCTGAAGAGGGGAAAATTGACAGCAAGCATATTCGCATCCAAAGATTTAAAGAAATCAATTATCATTTGGATGTTACTGAATCGCCAGAAACAATCGCCCAGTTTTACTTGCATCATCTAGCAGAAAAATCAACATGGCTTGAAGAGGCGAAAGAGGCCTTAAAGGCCTTGAGCAGGTTTTATAAAATTGCTGTGATCACCAATGGGTTTACGTGTGTCCAGCGTAAAAAATATGCTTTGCATGGTATGGATGAATGGGTTTCTGCATTGATTATTTCTGAGGAAACGGGATTTTCAAAGCCAGATAAACGCATATTTGATGCTGCTTTTAAGGAAATGAATTGCACCGCATCTGATACCCTTATGGTGGGCGATTCTCTTTTTAGTGATTATCAAGGGGCGATCAATGCCGGTATGGATTTTTGCTGGATTAATCCAGAAGGTGACCCTTTGCCTTCATCATTTCCAAAACCAAAGTACGAGGTGAAGTCGGTGGCGGAATTGTTGGAGATTCTTTAGCTAAAAATCAAAAACAATCTTATCTGTATTAATCATTTCTAAAAATTCAGGTGTTGTTGCGTTGATATCGACAATATCAACTTTATAAGGCAATTCTGATTCATCAAAGGCTTCTCTCAGGTCAGCCATTGTTTCAATGCTTAAAGGTTTTTGTTCGCAATCAATCGCTAAGTCTAAATCCGAAAAGGGTTTTGTTTTCCCTTTTGCGCGTGAGCCGAATACCCATACTTTGCTTTCAGGGGACAGAATTGTTTTCAAGATTTTCTTAACTATTTTAGCTTGGTCAGGAGTCATATCGATGCTTTTATGCATTCGCATTTTTCTCTTTTAATTTTTGCAAAAGATATTCAGCCTCATTCAAAAAACCAGGCAGGGCGGCAAAAGCCATTTCTGCCTTATTATCATCGTAAGTATGAGCTGTAAGATTGCGTATTTCTCGGTATTGCTTCCATTGGCTCCAGTCATTTTTTAAAAGGCTGCGCTCGGACCCTGTTCTAATTAATTCGGGGAAGGACATAGACTCCACAGAATCAGGAACAGCTTCTGTTGCTTGTAAATACCTTTTCAGCATTTTATAACTGAGTTCATAGGTGTATTCGAACGCTTGAATAGCTGCCATTCTAAATTGTAATTTTATACCTTTGTCTTTTTGAGCGAGATCTGAATCGTAATAAGACAAGCTTTGGCCTAACTGGAAAATTGCACATTCTAGAGAGGATAAATCAAGTTTCATGAATTAAACCATTTCATCAACTTAAAATAAATACTGCAAGCATGTTACTTTTCTAGGAGAGTAATGCCAAGGGAATTCCATATGACTTTTAATTCTCTTTTCTTGTTTTCCATAAATCCACCCCTTATGATAAGCGGCAGCGAATAAGGAAAACGGGAATCATGATGTCTCCAGTTAAATCCGACGTCATTATCATTGGGGGTGGGCTGGTTGGTGCTACGCTTGCCATTGGGCTTGCTCAAAAGCAAATCTTAGTTACTGTAATTGATAAAGAAAGGCCTGAAAATCAGCTATTGCCTCAAACAGATGGGCGAACCACGGCTGTTTCTTATGGATCGCAGCAGATTTTTAATAAGCTTGGCGCATGGAATGCGATGGCACCGTATGCTCAGCCAATATGGGAAATCAGAGTATTCGAAGCTGGATCACCTTGGACAGTAGATTACGACCATAAGGACTTAGGTCCTAATCCAATGGGTTATATCGTTGAGAATCGTATTTTACGTCAGGCGCTGTATGATTGTCGTAACATTAAGCATTTAAATTGGATAGCGCCAAATAGTGTAAAATCAGCGGATTATAAAGATCAAAAAGTTACACTTGTCCTACAAGATGATCAAATTATTGAAGCCCCCCTTGTTGTCGGGGCAGAAGGACGATTTTCACAAATGCGCGCGCAGTCCTCAATTTGCACAAAAACGTGGGATTATTCAGAGCATGCGCTTGTAACGCATTTGACCCATGAAAAGCCCCATAATGGCACTGCTTGGGAGATTTTCTTACCCGATGGCCCGTTGGCCATTTTGCCAATGCTAGATCATGAAAACGGCAAGTCTCGTTCGGGTATTGTGTGGGCAAAATCACGCAAGCATGATTGGGCAGATTGGACGGATCAAGAACTGGCTTTAAAGATTGAAGAGCATTTCCCTTTTTATGGAAAGCTTGAGGTTTGCAATCAGCGTTGGAGTTATCCATTGTCAGCTTTAACGGTGGATTCAATCATCGATCATCGCATGGTTTTAGTTGGTGATGCAGCGCATGTCGTTCACCCCATAGCAGGTCAAGGGGTTAACCTTGGTTGGCGCGACGCTGATGCGCTTGTCAAATGCCTTGTTGAGGCAAAATCGTTAGGATTAGATATAGGGTCCTATACGGTTTTAGAAAGTTATCAAAAAGAGAGGAGACGCGATCACCGTGCTGTTTTGTTGATGACAGATGGAATTAATAAGCTTTTTAACAACTCATCCAGTATCTTACATTTTGCCCGCAACGCTGGGTTTGCAGCTGTGAATCATATAAAGCCATTGAAACGATTTTTGATGAAAAAAGCGATGGGGTTGTAACATGCACAGGAAATAGTGTTTTCTTGTGCATGAAATTGATCTCATGGGTAAAAAGTGCGATTTTCTACCCACGTCCCAAAATCATGGTCACAAAATCGCGTTTTCATGGCCACGTTCTTTGTTTCTCGCATTTAGTAACAATAAAAAAAGACGATCGTTTAAGAACTGGTCTTCACAGTTTCTCGAAACGTTTAAGAAGTATGATGGTGTGAGCGATAAAGATCATGTTTTCAGCGGATGAGATGGCTATTTCGTAGTCTTTAGATAACCGTCGAAAATGATTAAGCCAAGCGAACGTTCTCTCCACAACCCATCTTTTAGCGAGAACAGCCCAGCCCGGGGCTATCCGAGCGGATATTTCTATAAGACTGTTGCATAATGCGTCCAGATTAGAGATTTGGTATAATCAGTAGTAGGAAGCAATTCATTTAACGATAAA
>JAIEPD010000046.1 GCA_019749935.1 Alphaproteobacteria bacterium | reverse complement strand
GAATTGGTAGACACAACAGACTTAAAATCTGTCGCCCGTAAGGGCGTGCCGGTTCGAGTCCGGCAGCCGGCACCACTTTAAACAGTGGAAACGGCCCTTAACCCCCTCTTTTATTAAGTTTTGTCCTCGCATTCATTTGCAGAACCTCAAGAAGATTCTGCTTACAGCAATGCATTCATTTCTGCTGGATAGTCTTGCGCTCTCATCAAAGGATGTTTTTCTAATCCAAACTGGTAAAGATCCGCTAGCCAGCTGCCTATTCGGCTAGCTCCAAACATAACGATTGAAAGTTTTGGATCAATCCCACATCCTCGCAAGACGAGGCTTGCAAAATAATCTACGTTAAATTGATAAGGAAGGCCTCTGGTAGATGCTTCTTGTTTTAGGGCTAAGGCCAGATCGATATCACGTTGAAGTTCTACATTCTTTGTGACTTCTCTGATTTTTCTAACGAGGACTTCCTCAACCACAGCTCTTGAATCGAATCCCTTTTTAAGGATAGCATGACCAGCTCCCCAAAGAGTTTCTTCTTTTGCAACGACTGCATTTATAAATGCGATAACATTGCCCCTATATTCTGAACTTATACGTCCAAACATATCATGTGTTTTTAGGGCGGCTTTACCGTGGTTATCCATATCTAATGCATTTAAAGCGGCTGAAATGCTGTTAGTAACGTCACCCCCGCCAGAGGCTGCTTGGATAAGTACGGAGGTCGAAAGGTTCATACCGTGTCCAATCAGTAAATCAAAATAGGTGCTTAAGATAGTGTGATAGATAGGGTCTGTTTGATAGTTGGAGGGTAGGGCCATTTTCATAAAACATCCAACAAAATCATCGTATGTTTCTGGTATTGTGAATGTGTCTAGAGTTTCGCCTCTTGAAAGATGATTTAGATAAGCGGAGAGGGTGGCAGCGACTCCTATCATTTGTGGGCCTACCTCGGCTAGTTGATGCAATTGGTCTTTTGGATCTATACCGTCAAATTCATCTGCTAAACAATCTGTTAAGGCATTTCTAAAGAATCGGAAAGGGTATCTTTCTTCTTGATGTCTTAAATCTCGTAAGTATCTTTTTGCCCTTTTTATGCCTTCAAAAATACTATTTCTATATTTTGCTGAAACTGTCTCTGAGCCTATTAATAGCAAGCTAAAAAGATTTTCATAGGGCATTGGCCTAAGGTCATCAAAGCTGGGTGTGGCTCCAACTTCAAATCCTATTATATTCGGAAGAGTTTTGCCGCCTCGAATGCGCAAAACACTACCTTCGGGAGTATCTTCAGGGCAGGTTGTGAGTTTTACGTTAAGAGCTACCCTGCGCATTCCTTTTGTCGTGAGTAACAAACCATCACAGCTTGGATCATCCGTATCGATAAGGATTCTGCCGTCTGAAAGTCTAACTCCTGGGATAGTAACGGCGATTTTTTCGAGTTCGCCGGCTGCATGAACGATTTGGAGGCCTAAAAACAACAAAAACGCAATAAAACGCATAAACTCCCTCTTATGAAAAATACCTTAAAATTAAAAAAATATAAGATAGATTGTTTCATAAAAAGAAAGATTTGGGTGCAGTTATTTTGAGTTTTTGCCAAAAAATAATCAATGATTTGTTTTTTGTAGAGTCAATGCTCCAAACTAAACGTCACAGTGCTAACGACTCTGATTAAGCAGACGTAGATGAATGATCATCCGAATAAGCATAAGGTGTAATAAGGTTTAGTTTTGTCATAAGTTCCCGTTTTGCTTCCATAAGTTCATAAAGATTCTGAAGCCTTAGCCAATAGCCATCAGAGAGCCCAAAAAATCTGCAAAGCCTGAGATCTGTATCTGCTGTAATACTGCGAGTTCCATTGATAATGGCATGAATCCGGTTAGAGGGGACGTTAATGGCTTTTGCAAGCGCATTTTGACTTAAATGAAGCGGCCCTAAAAATTCTGTTTTTAAAATTTCCCCTGCGTGAGGGTTGTGAATAAGTTGCTTCGTCATTTTCTCTTCCCTAATGATAATCAATAATTTCTACATCCAGGGCTTCCCCAAGTTCCCATGCGAAACAGATGCGCCATTGTTTGGTTATGCGGATGCTCATCTGTGTTTTACGATCACCTTTTAAAGATTCTAAATGATTACTGGGAGGAATTCGTAAATCCTCCAAAGTAAAAGAAACATCCAGCTGACGTAATTTAACAAGAGCTCTGTTTTGTATTTCTGGCGGGAATTTACGAGATTTTATCCCTTGCCAGATTTTTTCTGTTTCCTTGCATTTAAAGGATCTGATCACACATATACTTCCTTAATGTAAACAGCTTATCATGATATATGGTACGTATCAAGTATTTTTTTGTAAAAAGTAAAACGAATGCAGATCAATGCTCCAAGCTAAACGTCACAGTGCTGACAACTCTGATTTTTTTGTCGATGCTTCTGGCTTCGCTGTAATCATGGTTATCGCTATAGGAATCTTGCCCACTGATGCTAAAAGCTCCTTGATTTGCGGAGCGAATATGTCCAACCTTGGCGCCTGAGTCATTCGCAAACTGAAGGGCTGCTTGACGGGCACTTTTGGTGGCTTCAGCAATCATTTGAGGGCGAAGTTCAGTAAACTTTGTGTAATAAAATTGTGGATCGCCCGAAATAACGATGCCTTTTTTGATTAATTCACCCAATTCGCCAGTTGTCTTTTTGATCAAATCAACATTTGTTGTGCGAATGGATACAAAATCACCAAGGATATAACGGTTTTGAACGTCTTTGGCCTCGCCATAGTCGCGCGCTAATTTATCCGTAACATGGGTGGTTCCTGGTTTAATTTCCTCATCTTTGAAACCTTGGGATTTTAAGAACGCAATTATGGTCTGTTTGTCTGTCGCCATTTTTTGATCGACAGAGGCAAGATCATCTCCGCTTGTTTTAAAATGAATGTCCCATGTGGATAAATCAGCTTTGACTTCGCGTTCAGATAAGCCTTTTACAACAACAGTGCGGTCGTGTGTTTTAAAACGTTCGATGGCTTTTCCAATAAAATATCCGCCAAATCCTGGTCCAAGGGCAATCGCAAGCCCGCAAGTTACAATGGTGATACTGACGCGTGTTCTATTGTTCATAAAATATCTTTCAGGTTTGGGCATTTTCTGTCCCTCATCATACTGTTTCCTGATCGCTTATGGTAAAGAGATTTTTAAAAAAGTAAAAAAATTTAGTTATAGAATGGCAAATAAGTGTTAAATATCTCTAAACAGAGAAACGGCCCAATGAAAGGAATTAAAAGTTGTACGCCCTCAATCCAAAAATTTTGCGTGAATACGATATTCGTGGGACCTTTGGCAAAAGTTTAACCCTAGAGGATGCCTCTGCTCTTGGGCGCCGCTTTGCTGAAATGATGGGCGATCAAGGTTTTAAAAATGTATGCGTTGGAAGAGATGGGCGATTAAGTTCTCCTGTTTTAGCAGAGGCGCTTATGAAAGGTCTTATCGAAGGTGGCGTCAATGTAAAAGACATCGGTGTTGGTCCAACGCCTATGGTGTATTTTGGTGTTAAGCATTTAAAAACCGATGCGGGAATTATGGTGACAGGTTCCCATAATCCACCAGAGGATAACGGCTTTAAAATGACCCTATATACAAGACCTTTCTTTGGTCCCGATATTCAAGGTTTAAGCAAATTAAAAGGGGATGCTACAAAAACGCCTGGCACTATTGAGGGGATTAATATTGAGGCTCTTTATACAGAGCGCCTTTTAAAGGATTATCGCCCCGGTAAAAATCCTTTGAAAATAGCGATTGACCCAGGAAATGGAGCGGCTGGACGTATTGTTGAATTGTTGATGCAGTCAGCGAAACTGAACGGTGATGTATTTGCTGTGAACACAGCAATTGATGGAAATTTCCCAGCTCATCATCCCGATCCAACCGTGCCAGAGAATTTAAAAGAGCTGACAGCATTGGTTAAAAAAGAAAACTGTGATCTTGGAATTGCCTTTGACGGGGATGCTGATCGGATTGGTGTGATTGATGGCCTGGGGCGGATTTTATGGGGCGATCAGTTGATGATTTTGTGGTCACGGGACGTTTTAAAAAGCCATCCTGGCGCTACAATTATTGCTGACGTAAAGGCAAGTCAATTGTTGTTTGATGACATTAATGCGCACGGCGGTAAGGCTTTAATGGCTAAAACGGGACATTCTTTGATTAAATCAAAGATTGCAGAAACAAAGGCTATGCTTGCGGGCGAGATGAGCGGACATATCTTTTTCGCCGATACCTATTATGGTTTTGATGACGCGTTGTATGCGATGATTCGTCTTTTAAATATTTTGCATGATAGTGATCAGTCTTTGGAAGAGATTTTTGATCAAATTCCAAAGCGTGTGAACACGCCTGAAATTCGAATTGAATGTGATGATGAGCAGAAATTTATCATTGTTGAAAAGGTGCGCGATCAATTGACGAAGAATAAAACACCTTTAAACGATGTGGATGGTGTTCGTGTTAATAGCACTGATGGATGGTGGCTTTTAAGGGCATCAAATACCCAAGCGATTTTAGTGGCGAGGTGCGAATCGGACAGTGAGGCAGGGCTTATAAGGTTGCAAGAGCAATTGGGTTCTTATTTAAAGCCATTTGGTTTGACGATACATAGCTAGAGCTACTTAAAAAACTGCACTGTTCGAAATGTGGCTGAAATCCGCAGATTTTCGACACAACTTACGCCGTGATAATAAGGTTTGCGGCGAAGAGGGCCTGTTAAAAGGAATGCAGTTCCCGCTTTTTCATCAACCCTAAAGGCATCGTTTATATCTTGCTGACCGTCTTTTGTGTCAGATTTTGTGATGTAAAATTTTCCTTTACTGTCAGGTGTTAGAACAACAACGATAACCATTTCTCCAAAACAAAAATCGACATACTGACCGTCGGTTATTCGATCTGAAAAGTCGACATCAACATGAGATTCTAGTTGATAATCTTTGCGATAAACTGAAATAATGACGTTCTGGTAATCTTCGGCTTTTCCAAGTTCATAAAGAGAGATAAAGGCATCAATGCTGGCCTTGCATAAATCCATTAGATACGATGGGATTTTTGTAAAAATGTCGTCACCCTTAACAAGATTAAAGTAATCATAACCGAAATTGTAGGTTTCCCGTTTGGTGAAAGATGTGTCTTGAATATGCTTTGCATAAGCTTTGGCTTGATCCACTTCAAAAGCTTGAAGTGTTTTTTCTATGATACTTGGATGAAGAGTGATGTTGGGATCAAGTAAAAAATCCTTTGAGTACAATAGGTCACTATTTAAGACAAAAAAATAGCCTGAGAAAATTTCCCAGGCTAGTTTTTTTTCAGGAGGAAACTGTTTTATTTATTTTATAACGACGGCGCCATCTGGAATTTTTGTAACTTCTGCTTCTGTAGCACAATAAGCACATCTTTTGTCTGCGGTTGTTACAGAAACATTTTTAACACCTTCTTGTTCTGTTAAAGCGCTGAAACTAACGGCTAATAATTCAAATTGACGGCCTGACTTATCTGTGTAATATGCAGCGGCTGACTTTTTTGTTTCTAGTTGTGCAACGATGGCTTGATGCGTTTTATCGTCCGAGATATCTGAACCAATTTCCTTGGCCCCTCTGCGGGATGCAAGAACAATAAGTTTTCCTTCTTTGTCTTTTTCTACGCATATAAGTGGGTTTTTTCCAACGGCAGTTTCTACTTCAAGCTCAGCCATATCATTTCTTTTACCCTCCAAACCATTAATTTTGTGGATAGCTATGGATTCTCCAGCTTTGAAGAGTTCTTTTACTCTTTTCATAACTTGACTGGATTCAGCGTCCGCATCAGGTGGCGTCATGGAATCCATAACCTCTGCAGACGCAGGGTGAGTTTGAATAAAGAGGCAGTAAGCAAAAAGAATTTTGGTAAACAAACGCATGACTTTAATATCCTTATTATAATGTTTTTTTAAAGTTTTCCATAAATTAAGAAAAAATTCAATAGGATTTATTCACAATTTAAGGAATCTATCTTATTTTGAGTATGAACACAACATAAGGTTTCAGCAATTTTTTAGAACCAATCTCTGAAAGCATGATGACCAGGGTATCGATTGGAAATAGTAGAAAAATCTTTGGAATTTCTTATTTATATCAAAAAAATATTAAGGCATTTATGCATTTAAAGATTGGCTGCATTACCATTTGCGCATATCATATGACTTGCGTAATGACTGGCATAGTTAGAAAATATCATGTTAAATTTTGGAATTATATCGACCGCTAGAATTAATCACGATGCTATGCTTTTGCCTGTTTCCAAACGTGATGATGTTTTTATTAAGGCTGTTGCTTCCAGAAGTCTTCATAAGGCAAAGAGCTATGCGGAAGTAAAAAATATACCCTTTTTCTATGGCAGTTATGCAGAGTTATTAGAAGATCCTGCAATTGATGCTGTTTATATATCGACGCCTAATTCATTCCATGTTCCCTGGGTTAGAGAGGCGCTTTTAAAAAACAAACATGTTCTTTGTGAAAAGCCATTTTCTCCTACATATTCAGAGGCTCTGGATTTAATAAAGTTAGCAAAAAGCAAAGGGCTTTTACTGATGGAAGCTATGCACTATGCTTATCATCCAACAGTTCGTCAGATAATCAATGAATTGCAAGATGGAAAGCTGGGAGAAATTGAAAATGTTTTTACGCAGTTAGGTATTCCCACTCCCTTCGAAGGAGATATTAGATATCAGATTAACCTTATGGGCGGGTCTTTTATGCATTTGGGATGTTATTGCCTGCATTTTATCCAGAATATCTTAAATATACCATTAAGGTTGGATAATGTTTGTGTTGAGAAAAAAGATAAACAAAGTGCAGATGTATTATCCATAGGCAATTTGAAATCCACAAAAGGATTGGATGAATTTCTTTTCAAAACAACTTTTAAAGATAGGCATTTGAATTCTTTTGCTAAAATTCAAGGGACAAAGGGCAGTTTAACGATCAGTTCAATCTTTAATCCCGTCAGTTCAAAAAATAAACGTTTTGTTGATGTGATTGAAATTCGTTCAGATGTTTTTAATAGAGATCAATTCCCTTCTAATGTTTTTCATCAAACTTGTTATGATTTTCAGTTAGAGACGTTTATGAATGCTATAAAAAAGGGTGACTTTACACCGCTTGTCGATAGTCGCCATGCTGCCCTTATTGAGCAGGGGCTGGCATTAACAAGGCCCGTCACATCGGGGGGCAAGCGTAAGGAAAAACTTCTTCTTGCTTCATAAAGATTGTGTAAATAATTTTAATAAAATTTTATGGACATTTTTAGAATTTGATCATTTCCTAAAAAACCAGTTATAAAAAGATATAATAGATTTTCTATTAAATAGATTTCAGCCGATATAAATTTGTTTCACAAATCCAAAACAGTTTCCGTCATCCCGAGTCGCCGCCAGGCGATGTGGTGATCCAGGTTGTTTTGCTAATGTGATCTATTCTGGATGGCCACGCAACTTCGTTGCTTGCCATGACGATAATATGTAGAGCTATTATTTATTGGCTCTCCTTTCTTTAAAACATAAAAGGAATTACAACCCATGAAAAAATGGATTCGATCATTTATGCCTGAATCATTGCATGCAAATTCATTCTCAAAGAAAGCAAGTGGTGTAGCGCCGTTGATTGCATATAATGAGGTTGGAAGACCCCTTTGGACACCTAAGCGTTATGATACGTTGACGAAGGAAGGCTATCAAA
The DNA here is from genome assembly GCA_019749935.1 of Alphaproteobacteria bacterium. GTDB lineage: Bacteria > Pseudomonadota > Alphaproteobacteria > Paracaedibacterales > CAIULA01 > CAIULA01. The sequence continues at coordinate 37,473 of JAIEPD010000046.1, read as the reverse complement.
GAAACGCAATTGTTTACAGATGCGTCAATCTGATTGCGCGCGGAGTTGCTAGCGTTGCCTGGCTTTTGTATGAACAAAAAAATCAAGAAAGGCATGAGGTTGAAAAACACCCTGTGTTGGATTTGTTAAATTGCCCAAGCCCACGTCAGGCCGGTTCTGCTTTTATGGAATCTGTTGTTGGGTATCTTTTATTATCTGGAAACAGTTACATCGAAGCTGTTTTAAATGAAGATATAACTCCAATAGAACTTCACGCCTTAAGGCCTGATCGAATGCAAATCATTCCTGGTAAAGGTGGGATGATAGAAGCTTTTGAATATTCGGTTGGTGGCCATCGAAAGCAGCTCAGTGTTGATTCACTGTCGGGAAAATCGAATGTTCTCCATTTAAAAAGCTTTCACCCTTTAAATGATTGGTATGGCATGAGCCCTCTTGAGGCAGCAGGATGTTCAATCGATCAACATAATGAAGTTGGAAATCATAATTTGGCCTTGATGCAAAATGGCGGTAGACCTTCAGGGGCCCTTTTGGTAAAGCCCAATTCTGATGGTTATACCTTAACGCAAGAACAACGCGAAACATTGAGGCAAGATCTAAAGGACGTTTATGCGGGCACTAAAAACGCCGGCAAAATTATGGTTTTCGAAGGTGAATGCGATTGGCGGGAAATGGGGTTATCTCCTAAAGATTTGGATTTTATCGCTGGTAAAAACCTTTCGGCTCGTGAAATTGCACAGGCCTTTGGCGTGCCGCCTATGCTTGTCGGTGTGTCTGGAGATGCCACATTTTCTAATTATAAAGAGGCCAGGTTCCATTTGTGGGAAGATACCATCATGCCACTCTTAGAGTTTTTGGTTGCCGAATTTAATTTATGGCTTTTGCCGTATTTTGGTGAAAATTTATCTTTGGGGTATGACATCGATTCAATCCCCGCTTTGGCATCACGCCGAGAAGCAGCCTGGAACAAAATCGCCAATGCTGATTTTCTGACGCTTAATGAAAAACGCCATGCCGTTGGCTATAGCCCGATTGATGGCGGGGATAGATTTTCATTTTAGGTCCTTGATCAATTACAAAAAATTTAAACAACCCCAAAGGAGATACTCATGAATCACCTATACCCTGCTTTGCGTCTAAAAAGCTGCGAGGACGATGGCACTTTTTCCGGCTATGCCAGTGTTTTCAATAATATAGATCTTCAACAAGAAATGATTGCCAAAGGGGCCTTTAGCAAAAGCCTTTATAATTGGAGTCAGCGAGGCAAAATGCCAAAAATGCTGTGGCAACATGATCCCAAGGCACCGATTGGGAAGTGGTTGGATATTGCCGAGGATCAACACGGTTTGTTTGTCAAAGGTCAGTTGCTGCTTGATGTGCGCCAAGGCCGCGAAACTTATGCGCTGCTTAAAGCTGGAATTCTAGACGGATTATCGATTGGTTTTCAGGTTGTCAAAGCGCTACGTCAGGACAAAGGACGTGTCCTGCAAGAAGTTGATCTACATGAGATTTCACTCGTGACATTTGCAGCAAACCCTAAAGCCAAGGTCACATCTTATAAAGATTGGCTAAGTCCTTATGCGAGCGTTAATAAATTAGTACAAAGGCTGAATGATTTGCAAGGCATGATGAGTATGCAGGAATTGCTTCAGCATTGTTGTTAACCACAAAATTCGTCCACCACCCATCCTCCCAAAGAAAGGAAAAAACCATGGATACAATACAAACTTTTGAAAAGGTCGACCAAGCAATCAACAATTTAGAGGAAAGCTTTAAAGCGTTTCAAGAAAAGCAAGACAAGCGATTCCAAAAGCTTTATGCAGCAGGGCAAAGGCCGTTGCTGGGAACTGATTCGAATCAAAATTGCTCTCAAAAACAGGCCTTTATGGATTATATCACCCAAGGCCAAAGTAGTTTTCAGGAAAAAGCTTTAACTAGTCTTGAAGGACCAACGGGTGGCTTTTTAATACCAGCCGTTGTTACAGAACGCATTGAAAAGGCCTTGAATCGCATTTCTCCTTTAAGGTCTTTGGCAAGGATCACTAATATTTCAACGGATTCATTAGAGTTGTTGCTTGATAAAGGCAATGCTGATGTGGGTTGGGTCAGCGAAATAGAGGAAAGAAAAGAAACCGAAACACCTGAGCTTGCTAAGGTTCGCATTCCCGTGCACCAAATTTACGCAAAGCCCAGAGCTAGTCAAAAAATCCTGGATGATGCAAGCATTGATATCGAAAATTGGTTGATTGGAAAAGTCGCTGAGAAAATGGGGGCTTCAGAAAACGCTGCATTCATTCATGGCGATGGAGAAAATAAACCAACTGGCTTTTTAAACTATGAGACTGTTCCCGTTGGTGAAGGTGTTTGGGGCAAATTAGAAAGCCTAAATACCGGCGCGGATGGCAAGTTCAAAAATACTGATATTTTATTAGATACATTAAATGCCATGAAGCCCCAGTATTTAAATGGTGCAGTTTGGTTCATGTCACGTAGTGCCATTTCAGCCCTTCGCAAATTGAAAGATGAAATGGGTGGATATTCCCTCTGGCAACCAAGCCTTGTTGCAGGCGCACCTGATAGTCTTTTGGGGTACCCTATCGTGATTAGCGATGACATGCCAGCCTTGGTTGACGGTAAAAGTAGTCAATCTATGGTTTTTGCTAACTTTTATGAAGCCTATCAAATTGTCGATAGATCCTCTTTGCATGTCTTAAGAGATCCTTATAGCGCAAAACCATACGTTGAGTTTTACGTGACCAAGCGTGTTGGCGGCGATGTCATTAGCTTCGATGCAATCAAAGTTATAAACTTTTCTGGAGAATAATAGATGTGTAGCCTTTCAAATCCTATTGAGATGGAAGTCGTTAGTTTAAAAGAGGTCAAGACGCATTTGCGTCTTGATTCTACCCATGAGGATGATTATCTAAAGTCACTTATTGCTGCTGCAACGGATTATGTCGAGAAATATTTGGATAAATCTCTTAGTGATTTTCACTCCAGATATCTTCCTGCCAGCATTAAGCATTCCATTTTATTAATGGTTTCTGAGTTTTATGAAAATCGTACAACGTCTATAATTCAAAATCAGACCCTTTTTCAGTCATTATTAGCACCTTATCGTGCGGTGAGGCTGCCATGAGTGTGATAAAAAGATCACACTCGCTAAGTGACTTTCGCCATAGGGTTGTTTTGATTCATCGAAAAATTATCGTAAATTGCGATGAAGAGATCGAAGAAATAGATCAGGAAATCAGCTCTGTTTGGGCTAAAATCGAGCCTCTGTCTAGTTTCACGAGCGATAGTCTAGATCATTGGCATAGCTTAAAAACGGAAAAAATCGACGGAATGTTTAAAATTACTATGCGAAATAGCGATAACAGAATTGCTAGACACGCATATCTAAACGCGATACGCTGGAATCATAAAATTTTAGATATATTAATTCCTTTTCAGATCTATGAGAATGGAAAATGGATAGAAGGAATAGCAGTAGAGTGCAGGAGGGAGAGCAAAAATGGCTGACTTCGGTGTTTTAAAAGCAATGAGGGCACTTTTAGCCGATAATGCAAGCGTGCAAGAAAATGGATTTTCTGAGCATATCCATTTGGCTATACCTCCCGCTGCGCAATTCCCGATGATTCTTTTAGAATTAGAGGAAGTCTGGACTTCTATGAAATTGGGATCGGACACAGCCAATACTCGTCTAAAACTAAAGGCTTCGATTGTTAGTCAAAACCCAACAGGTAAAGAATCCCTTTCAATCGCTGATAAAATAAAACAAGTCATGGATGGAAAAACCTTATCTTTGTTGGATGGCAAGCAGGGAATTTTCAAACTTGCTAATAGTATTATTGATCTCCCTTGTGCGAAGAAACCCAGAAAGGTTGAACAATATTATGAAGTTTTAATAAGAGGTTGAGATGAATGATGAAGAAAAAGATTCCAATATTTCTACCCTAGATAAATTTAAAAAGCAGCCCGATCAAACCCCTTTTGATATTGAAGATAGCCTTGTCATAGAAGAAGCTTTAAAAAAGCGTGCGCTGGAATCTGCACGTGGACAAGTTCATGACAAGCCTAGGTGGGCCGAAAGACAATAAACAGAAGGAATAAAGAAAATGGAAACCGAACTTATTTTAAGCGTCGGTGGATTTCCACCTTTATCGGCGCGCGGATGTAAGCAAGAGTTAATCCCTGTTCCACAAGGTAACCTCAGGCGAACAATCAATGGAGAGCTGGTTATGGTTGGCGGCCAAGATCTGAAATATAAATCTACTGTGAAATGTGATGATAAAACGGCTTTTGCAACGGATGGTTTATATCCTGGCTGCGAGGTGATGTTGGGGTGTGTTCAGCGTCTGTGGCAAAAGGTCAAAGAAGCTCCAGAGAACACACCCATTACTTTGGAACGCTATCCGGTTAAAGGATCTGTTGTCGTTATGGATGAAAACCAAAAGCAAATTGCTATTCGTGAAATGGATGGAAAAAAGATCCAACTCGAGGACAGAGCTCAAACTTACTACATCAGTTACAGACCGTGGCTGAATATGCGAACCGTCACCTATTCATTGAATACAGATGAATGGGGAATAAAAGGCGGCTGGAGCTTAGAGATGGAAGAGATTTAGGACATATGATGAATGAAGAAGAGAAGACAAAAAATAGGAGGAGCATGATTTAACTTACTCCTTCCTGTACGCTTTTTTATTAATTAATGCAAGGAACCATGGTCAATCTCCTTTGTTGTTAATATACATTTCATATTTACTCTATATTTTTTATACATAAAAGAAAAAATATAAAGATTTTTGACATAACAAAATTTTCGAGAATTTAGAATTCCTTGTGACGCTGTTCCTAAAAACCCTTTCAGTTAAGCTGTGCCTTTGATTTAAAGGCATTAAGAGACCAGAAGCCCTTAAAAGCGCAACACTTCTTGGCAATAAAATGATAAAAAATCGTGATAATAAACTCTTTGTCATGGCAAACCAAAAAAATAACTGTTTCATTATTTCAAAACAGTTCAACGCACATGTCAATAGACTTTTACATCGCTGTAAGATTTTTTTTAAACTAATCTAAGGGCGGGGTTTCTGCTCTTCTTTTTCTGTTAAGATAATGGTTAGTTCTCATATGCAGAGCATTGAGGGCAGTGAGTTGATCATCTTCGCCTTTTCCAAAAGTATGATCGATCAGATTATTCCATACACCAAGAGTAAGAAATGCAGTAAAAGGGGCATTCTCGGGAGTAAAAGCGAAGCTAAAAAAGTCTTCGGCGGCTTTTTTCACTTCATTAGTGGGCTTTAATATAGGAAAAATAAACTCTTCAGCTTCTTTTTGATTTTTAGGCGCTACTGTAAAAAATCTTTTCTTAGCAGCAGGCGGCACAATTAAATCATCCGTAGCATGCGTGGGTAAGTTATTTATAAACAAAAGAGCAAGAGTTATAAAATAATAAATTTTCTTCATAAGGTATCACAAATTTTAGCTATTTTGGCAAAACACAACAAATCAGCACAAAGAATGTTCTTTGTTGTAAGGATAAAAAATTAATTTATAGGGATAAAAAAGACCCTAAGATCTTTTCTCTTTTCTTGTTTCCATAATGGTGATGTAGAAAGTGCTTATGGTAATAAGCGCTGCTCCACCAAAGATCCACACGGTTGGAATTTGGCTAAACAAGATATATCCAACAATAGCTGAAATGATAAATTCTACATATCTAAATGGGGCAAGGGCTGAGGCTTCTGTTGCTGAAAAGGCTCTGAACAAGCACACCTGAATCATATTTCCGCCAATTCCAAGCAGAACTAACAATCCTAATTCACTTAAAGTTGGCATTTCCCAAAAGAAAGGCAATGGAATAAGACCAAAAAGAGTTGTGCCAACACCAAAATAAAACAACATCGTTGAGGCATGTTCACCGGTCATTTTTTTAACCATGATATTCGAAAGAGCAAATAGAATGGCTGCTGTCATGGGAACAAAGGCGACAACTCTAAAGGCGTCGGTTCCGGGGCGAAGAATAATCATCAAACCAATAAAACCTACGATAGTTGCAATCCACCTGGGGGCATCGACTTTTTCTTTTAAAAGAATATATGCCAGCGGCAGGAGGAATAACGGTTCACAGAACATAATGGTTGTGTTCTCTGAAAGCGGCATGATGTTAACTGAATAGCAGCAAAGCCCAAGCGCAATTGCTCCCAAGACAGCACGCAAAGCGTGCATCATTGGGCGTTTGGTTTTGAAAAGAGTCACGCCACTTGAAACCATCAGGGGCAGTATCGAAACCATACTAAAGAAAAAGCGAAAGAACGAAATTTCTACAGGGTGTAAACGTTCGCCCAAAAAACGCATCAGCACGTCATTGGTGACACTGACAACGGAAATCATAACAGCCCAAAAGACACCTTGAGCATAACCTTTGCTAACGAACCATTTAAAAAGAGGCAAAGAGAGTATGGTGTCATTCATTTTTCTAAACACAGAAGAAGATGTTCCTGTTGTTGAAATAGTGTTAGTGCTCATGATTTTCAAGTGAATTTATTTTTACTTTGGACAACTTTAACTTCTCGCATAAGCGATGTCGAGGGATAATTTAAGGACGATAAATTAATGAAAACGTATTTATTGGAAACAGGCCATACAGAAAGTTTAAGTGATATCAAGATATTTAGCCTTACTATTTCTCAAAGGGAAAATGAAACGGCTTTTGCCAAGCTTGTCGTTAAAAATGATGATACCGTATCGAAAATCCCCGTGTATGGCAGCATTGTTTGCGAAGAGTTAAACGGTGAAAAGCATCTTTTATTTAAAGGAAGGCGCGTCGGCTTTCCTCGCCTGATGGCTGAAGACCTTGCTGAAATCGAATATACAAGTGAACCGGATGATGCTGGCGAGCAGCTGAAAAAGCTCTCTGAATCTCTTAAGCAGCCGTTGGTTTATGATGAATTGTTCATAGAACCAAACGATAATAATCCAGCAAACGTTCTCGAAGCGCGAAGTGATCTTTTTGTTTGGGACAGGTGTTTGGGAAGCATTCGTTTAAGCAATTTATTTGCAGGAACCAGGGTTTTTGATTTATCCAATAACATTTTAAGGAACAGTTTAAAGCTAAGCTTAGCCGACACACCTCTTGACTCAGTAACGTTAGAAATAAGTGCAGAATGGATTCAAAAGGCAGAGGGAAAAATAAATCTTTTCCCGCAAATTGCTAAAAAATTCCCCAAACGAATGGTCAATACGTTAACGCCAAATCAATTGATGAAACAATGGCCAAAGGTTTTTGATAAAATCGGTCCTTTTGCCAGTTTGAAACAATCTGGGTACCAGGTTGTTCAAAGTAAATTAAAGCCTTTTATCCCTCCAACAACGGGCATTTTAGATATTTACCCAACCGTAACTCCATTGATTACAAAGCTTGTTGACGGAAAACCAGAATCGTTTCGGTTAAAAAGGTCATGGTTTAAAGGCGAATTATGGCTTTATTGGCATTATTTTCAAAAACGAAGAGAAGTTGTGCATTTTACATTGCATCAATCCTCTCAATTAAAAGGCCATATTCGGGCAAGGCAAAAAACTTTGCGCCTGCAGCTGCAATCCGTTGAAAATTCGTTAGTGAATCCTGGGGCATCTAGCTTTTTTATAAGTGATCGTGGGCGACTTGCAATAACGCATGCCTTAGAAATTGCTAAGGCTCATTTGGCTGGATCTTGCAGGTGCATTGAAATTGAATTTGAAGTGCCTTTGTTAAGCGCCATTGATATGACCTTGAATGATTCCGTCTATATAAAATCCGATAAAATTCCTGGCGGCGAAGTTACAGGAAAGATTGCAGAATATAACTTTCTCATAACGCCTTCTGGATCAATTGCTAAGATTCGCTTAAACGTTGCGGCTGGAATTGGGGAAGAGGCTGTTGATCATTTGTCAGCTGATGATGATTATTTGGAAGAGGGCTATTGCGCTGAAAGCAAGCATCCTTATTTTACAACACTCTCGGGAATTCGTTTTAAAACGTATCATCACCAAACTCCAAAAGAAGGGCTTTTGAATCCTTATGGTTTAAATATTTATGATTTCATCAAAAAAATCGAGGTCAAAGGAGACGCTGAAAAACAATGCCAGTATCTTTTTGAAAACGAATATCCGGTAAGGGAAAACACCCTTAGCTGCTTAAACGAAATGCCAACGGTTATTGACGTTGAGCTTTTGGACCTTAGGACGAAAGATGTGTTGGAGCATCATATTCATCTTGATGTTTTAGGGCCTTGGTCAGCGCCAAGGCAGATTTGCCTCTAGTTAAATTAATCAATGTCATGAGATCCCGGATACTAAGACTCATACGCATCTAAAGATGCGATTCGTCTAGGTTCTGGGATGACATTAATTTAAAAAAGAAAAATTGTCATTCCGGAATTTAGTCAAACTGCGGCTTTGCCGCAATGTGAGACTTAATATCCGGAATCTCAGGCAGATTACGAAAGGACCCAAATCATGACATTCCACTTCACACCACGACCCTTTCCAAAGGGCCACACAGTTATGAGTACCGAGCGGATTAATTACGATCCATCAAACTTTCAAATCGGACATCTTGAGGCTTTCTCAAATTTTGTGCCCCCGCAGGCGAATTTGCCAAAAACTTTGACGGTAAAGGCTAGAATTCTGCCTATTAAGGAATCTGACAAACGGACTGAAATTGTTATGTTCAGGCAAGATCGGCGATTTGAGCCATGTATGGTTTACAACGGCAAAAGTGATGTGGCAGAAAATGGCCATTATGAAGGCGTACAGTTAGTCTTTGAGTCCATCATAAATGGGACTTTAGAAATGGAGATTCAGAACACAGTTCTGTATGAAAAGCGTTTTATAACCCAAGAAAATATCACCCATACCATTCATCAAGATTTGGTCGATAAAAAGGTGATCGTAACGCCGCCCGGAACCGAAAACGGTCAGCCGATTTGGGGATATGGCGGTTATTACAAAGATTCTTGCAGTCTGAATCAGATTGAACAAATCCTTTTTACGCCAATTATTGATGGAATGAAAACAGGGGTCTTTTTAACAAGAGCCTCTGCATGGACAAAGGGCGCGCCCAATCCAAGTGCTGTAATGATGGAGGAAGTTAGCTTCACAAATCTAGGTGGTGACATTGAAACGGGACAGGTTGTTTTGAATGTCAGTCTTGGCGTTGATGAAAACGGCGATGGGCATTTTCAAAAGTACACATCCCTTGCTTATAAGCAAAATGATACTTCAACACAATATGTCGAAATTATTTTTAAAAAAGGAGAAAGCCATGCCTGTCGTCTACCGCGAGCATAAAGGAGCGCCTTTAAGCATCCAAGAAATGGATGGAAATTTTAAACACCTTGATGAACGTCTAACGTCTTTAGAAAGCAGTCCCCTTATGGCTGAAGGTATCAAGGAAATTCGCCAGGAAGCGGATCAATTGATGATCGAAGGAACCTTTGGGCGCGTCTTTGGTCCTTTTGTTTTGCCGAAATACTTACCCAATGTCCGAGGAGAATGGACGGCTGGTGTTCGCTATAATTATGGTGATTGGGTTAATCATAAAAAGGCTTTGTATTTCTGTAAATCACCACATGTAAGTTCTGATTTTGAGGCGCAATCTGATTGCTGGCAGGTGCTGGTGGGGGAGGTATAAATGACGATCATTGAACATGACCTAGATATCCTCGCCCGAACCCTTTATGGAGAAGGGCGCGGGGAATATAATAAACCCGATGGCGGATTAGCTGCCCTGATTGCCATTGGTAATGTGATCATGAATAGGGTTAAAACGGGGGGCTGGTTTGGGCGGTCAATTGCTGAGGTTTGCCAGAAACCATGGCAATTTTCCTGTTGGAATCAAGGCGATCCTAATCTTATGGTAATTCAAAACATATCCAAATATGATCCCATTTTTAAAATCTGCAGACAGGTTGCAATCGCAGTTGCGAATTATAAATGGCCGGACATCACGAAAGGCTGTGATCATTATTTTAGCCGTATTCTGGCAAAGGAACCTAAATGGGCGCAAGGCCGTTATCCTAAGTTTTGCTTAGGCCTTCATCAATTTTATCAATTAGGAATTTAAATTATGGCTTTTCCTCTTATTGCAGCGGCTTTTGGTTTGGCTCAATTTGCGCCTGTGATCGCCAGGTGGCTTAGCGGCAACCAAGCACAAGATGTTGCGGCGCAAGTTGTTGATATCGCTAAGAAAATAACGGGATGTGATGATACAAACGATTTAACCAGTTCCTTAAAAGAAAACCCCAGTGCTGTCATCGAATTTCAAAAAGCAGTGTTGGAAATGGATAAGGATCTGGAGGTTGCTACTTTACAAGACCGCCAGAATGCAAGAAACCGTGACATCGCTCTTGCCCAAGTGGGGCATAAAAATGTTCGCGCTGATATCATGGTGGTTTCCGCTGCCATGGGTTTGATTATGTGTTTGGCATCCTTGGCTTTTTATGCTGAAGATTTACCTGGAGAAGCAGTTGGCATCATTTCAACGGTTGCAGGTATTTTTGGTGCGTGTCTAAAAGATGCCTATGCTTTTGAGTTTGGATCCTCGCGCGGCAGCAAGGAAAAAGATTCAACGGTTGCTGCCATGCTGGGAAGAGGCGCTCTATAAAGCTCAACGATTCTTAAGGGATAGTTTTGATCCACCACATCGAATGGGTTATAAAAGATATCTGGGTAGAGATATCGTTGTTGAGATGTTTCTAACAGGTTGCAAAACAGTCGATGTTGAAGAGCATCGATAGTCAATGGATTATAGTATCTAACATACAACGGTTGATGCCAAGCTTCAAAGAAAGCGACACCGCTTTCTGGTGCCACTGATTCTAGTTCTGGAGATGCGCAGAATATACCTTTATAAGACAAACGGCTTTCCACAACCAAATCATCGTCATCATCACTGAATGAGATGCTTTTTGAAGGGCTTGGATGTGAGGATGAAAAGGTTTTAGCTAAATTTATGACTCCTTCATATATTCCTTGAAAAAATGTAGTGGCTTGTCCGGTACCACAAAAACCAAGAAGAAAACAAACAATCGCTCCAAATTTTAGATGAATCACTGCGGTATATCCTTTCTGTGCTATTCCATAGGGTACGGCAGAAAAGGTTAACAAACAATTTATCTAAAATTTTAAGTTTATGAGGGGGATGTAATAGCTGACTTCAGTTTGTAATATCAAAGAGGATAATTAAGGATGTGTGATACTGGGATAAAAAAATTTATTTTATTCGGAATCTTTTAAGAAATTACTCTTTACTTCTTCTACCATTCGATGAAGGCAATACATCTTTCCTGCTACTCTGTTTAATGCTTCTTCATCGTCCGCGGCGCTTGTAATTTCTGATTTGTAAGTAGAAAAAATATTATGTGCATTTGTTAAGAAATTTCTGACGTTTTTTTCATGTTGTGAGGGTGTGTGTTCTGCTTTGAAAAAACCAACAAGTTCGGTTTGCATTTCTGTAATAGTTAGAGGTAAATCAGGTGTAATGGGTTCTACGCTGGTACATTCTTCGATTAATTTATCTACCTGAGAACGCTGCGCAGTTTGACTTGGTGATGGTGTTGTTCGAAGAATGCCGGATAGTTCATCGATGGTTGATTCCAATAAACCGGCATCAACGGCATGTGCGAGGTTTTCAAAGCTTAATAGCATGACAAGTATAGTGATTATTTTCATTGCTTTTATACCGCCTATAAAAAATATATTTTATAAATTATACCTTAATTTGAAATTTTACACAAAGTATTATATCGATCTTATTCACAGCCCCCACTCTAGAAAGCAAACAACCTTATATTTTAAAAAATTTATTATTCACCTTTTACCAATGTTGCTAAGTTCTCTATTGTGCTGCCTTGAAAGAGAGCTTCGTTGCCCTCAATTGTTTGATGCATCACATTCCAGGCTTCATTAATTAAGAAAGCCTGTACATTTTCCCAAGTTTTGTGTACGGAAGTAAAATATCTTCCATAATAAAGGAAAAGGTGATTTCTTTTAGTTAGCTGAAAAGTGTTTCACAAATTCTTCTGGTGTCATCAAAGAGAGATAAGGGTATCTCTTTTTTATCTCCTTTTTCCGTACGTCACCCATTAATCTCCTATCGCGCGTAATAAAATATCTTGCCTGATATTTTGCAGATTCAAATAGATGAAACAGATCCATATCGATATTATCTGGCTTAGTATTTCCTCTTGTAGCGTTGATAAACTCTTCTCTCCAGTTTTGCTCATGCGAAGTTAGCGGAACTGGGGTAGTGAAGAAAAGGCTAGCTAATAGATGTTGAGCATGAGGAGGAGCATTTGAATTCAGCATTTCTTCACGCACTGTATAAGGGACAAGGATTCTAATTTCTTTTGCTTCATACATAGCAAGAATTTGGATCATTGCTCCTTCTGTTTCATGTAAAGGATTTACATCTAAAAAAACAAAAGGGGCTGGCTTTAAAGGCATGAATGAAGAATCGTGAACTTGAACATTATTTTTCTTAGGTTCGGCAATATGAAATTTATTTAATCCCAACGAAGATGCAATTTCTGAAGCTATATTTCTACCTTCTTCTTCATTTTTTACTGTCCAGCAATCATTCCAATCAACAGTTTCATCCTCCAAATCACGTGAAACGGAAATAAATGCCAACCATTCATTACTATTTTTTCTAAGTGATAATGTTACCTTTGTTTCAGGGTGATGAAAAATTTCAGAACTCATTTATTTTTGGGGAAATTAAGCTATTTACTAGCTGCAATATAAAATAAATACAGATACTTTTCAATTATTCATGCACAGATTTCACTATCACCCCGCCCGCTTATATCTCAGCACATCATCTTTTCCAAACAACCGCAGTAATAACCGTAAAGCTTTTCCGCGTTCTGATTCCAATGATGGATCATCCTTAGCAATTTGCCTGGCATCGATGTTGGCAATTGACAAAAAATCGGAATACATTTCGTAGTGATCATTTTCCTTGTCAGAAAAATCAACAAAGCGAAAGCGTGGCAGGCCGCTTTGTTTGGTTCCCAAAATCTCCCCTGATCCGCGCAGTCTCAAATCAGCTTCGGCCACAATAAAACCGTCATCGGTTGCTCGCATCGTTTCAATTCGTTTACGGGCAATCGGCGTTAGGCCTGAATCATACAACAGCAAACAACTTGATGCCTCGCTGCCCCTTCCTACACGTCCCCTTAATTGATGTAATTGCGCAAGGCCAAAGCGTTCGGCATGCTCAATCACCATAATGGTTGCATTCGGTACATCAACGCCAACCTCAATCACCGTTGTGGCAATCAAGATTTGTGCTTCACCGCTACTAAACGTTTCCATCGCTTTTTCTTTGTCTTGCGATTTCATTTTGCCGTGAATGAGGGCAACTTTCCCAGGGAACACCGCAGACAAATGATCAAACCTTTCTGTGACAGCAGAAAGATCAACCTTTTCAGATTCCTCTACCAATGGGCAAACCCAATAAACTTGCTGTTTGTTTTCCATAGCCCTTCCTAAGGCATTAACCACCTCGTCCAGCCGTTTCAATGACATCGAACGCGTTACAATTGTATGCCTGCCGGGTGGTTTTTCACGCAAGATAGAAACATCCATATCGCCGTAATTGGCCAGTTGCAAGGTGCGAGGGATGGGGGTTGCTGTCATGCTAAGGATGTGTGGATTATTGCCTTTTGCGCACAAAGTCGCTCTTTGTTCCACGCCAAAGCGGTGTTGTTCGTCAACAATGGCAAGGCCTAAGTTTTTAAAACTAACTGTATCTTGAATAACAGCATGCGTTCCAACAAGGAATTGAATCGTCCCATTTTCAAGGTTTTCTAAAATCTTTTTACGAGCCAGTCCCTTTTCACGGGCTGTTAAAATCTCCACATGTATCCCAATGGGATCGAGCAATTGTTTCATCGTTTTATAGTGCTGACGGGCCAATATATCCGTTGGGGCTAAAATTGCACTTTGGGCCCCAGCCTCAATCGCCTGCAAGGCTGCCATAACGGCAACTAGGGTTTTGCCGCTGCCAACGTCCCCTTGCAATAAACGCAGCATCTGTAAGGATTTGCTCATATCTGCGTTAATTTCTGCAATAGCTTCAAGCTGGCTGGACGTTAATGTAAACGGCAAACTGTCTGTTAGTTTTTTTCTCAAATCTCCATCACCCAACATCGCGGGCGAGGGGAGTTTTAAACTTTGCCTTTTTGTTAAATGAAGGCTGAGCTGGTGCGCTAAGATCTCATCATAAGCCAGCCGCTGACGAGAAGAATGCTCGCCCGTTATATCAAAATAAGATTGAGGTTGATGTGCATCACGGATAGCTTTGTCCCAAGAAGGCCAATCTTTTTCCTTAATCAGGTCTGGATCTAGCCATTCGGACAGTTGTGGCAGCATTTTCAATGCGTCTTTGATAACGCTTGTCACTGTGTAGCGGTTGGTGCCTGCCGTAAGCGGGTAAATCGCCTCAACCCCAACCCAATAAGGTAATTCTGCTGGCGTTCCGATATGATCGGGGTGAGTAATTCGCCATCCGCCTTGTTTATAGCGTGTATCATATTCCAGTTTTCCTGAAATCATAATATCGCTGCCGATTATGGCTTTTTCTTTTAAATAGTGCCTTCTGAAATTAAAAAAGACAATTTCAAGTCGCTCGCCTTTAAAATCGCAAATGATCCGATAAGGACGGCCAAAGCGGGTAGAGGGCTCATGATAATCAACCCGAGCAATTAATGTAACTATTTTGGAGATAAGTTTATCATGTAGATGATCAATTTTCTCGCGTATTTCAATGCCTGATGGTAAGTGCCATAAGGCATCTAGAATACAATCCCCCATCAGTTTTTGATAAAATGCACGTCTTTTTCCAGACGCCCCCCGAAGGGTGCTGATATCATTGAAGAGAGGATCAAAGTTTTGATGCATTCCTTAATTCTCACATTACGAATTATAAACCTTTTGAAAGGCCTAAAGTTGTGGCTAAGAAGGTGAAAATATTTGCGTAATAATCGACCCTGTCTTTTAAGTCAACTCCTTCTCCATGCCCAGCATCTTTGCTTTCTATGTAATAATTTTCTGAGGACGGGTGTTGTTCCATTAAATGATGCAAAATGCGACCATGCCATGGATGAACCCTTTGATCATTTTCTGCGTTTGTCACGAACATAGGAGGGTATTTTTTATCCTTTGATATATTTTCAATAGGGGAATAGCCTTTTAAACATTTTTCCATTTCTGCTTCTTTGGGATCGCCATACTCTGCTGTCCATGATGGGCCTGCACCAAATTCTGTATATCGCAGCATATCAACGAAGGGAGCTTCGCAAACAACGGCTCCTAAAAGCTCAGGATGCTGAGTCATAGAAACTGAAACCAAAAGCCCACCATTACTATCTCCTTTGATACCCAAATGCTCAGGAGAAGTGATTTTGGCGTGAATCAAATCTTTTGCAACCGCTATGAAATCATTAAAACCAGTTTGACGTTTTTCTTTGATGGCGGCCTGATGCCAATCGGGGCCGAATTCACCGCCACCGCGGATATTTGCAAGTACATATACTCCGCCTTTTTGCAGCCATACTTCATTTATGAGCCTTGAGTAATATGGGAAATTTATCTGCTGAAATCCACCGTAGGCAGTTAATATAGTTGGATTTTTTCCATCTAGTTTTAAGCCCTTTTTGTACGCTATGAAGTAAGGGATTTTTTGTCCATCAAAGCTTTTCGCAAATCGTTGTTCAGCTACATAATTTTGGCTATCAAATTCGTGAATTGGTTTTCTAATTTGTTTAAATTCCTTTTCTTGGCCCCAAATATAAACGCTGGGCGGTGTTAGCATATTTTGAAAGGTCATTAAGGCTTCATGTTCTTGAGGGTCGGCGGCAAGACCAATAAGAGCATTTTCATTTGCCAAGGTAACAGGCTGAAGCTTTGTCCATTTTCCTTGTTCGAGAGTAAAGGTATACAATTTTGAATTGATATTTTTAAAGATGGATAAAAAGACAGTATTGTTTGTTATTTGTAAGAAATCGAAACTTTCATCACTTTGCTGCGTGTAAATAATCTGCAAGGTGGTTTTGTCTTTGTCTTCTTTTAAAAGATCTGTCCAATGCATTGAGACAAGAGACCCTTTTTTATAATCTTTACCTACATTCCAATCGCTATTCAGAAAAAAGAAAACCTGTTCTTTAAAAGAGCCTTGAAGAGTGGCATCAGACGGCATTTGAATAAGCTGTGGCTTAAAACTTCCATCCATAAGATATTTGTCTGAATTATAAAAATCCTTTAAGGCAGCGATGTAAAAAAGGGAGGGATGAATATCTTTTAAAAGTAAGCGTGTAGTGATAATATGGATGTAATCTTTAGGTATTGAAAAGATTTGTTTAGCTTTTTCAATTTCTTCCCCTCTTTTCCAAAGATAAAGGGTAGCTGGATAAAGGGATTCAGTTACATCGCTTGGATTTAAAGGCAGATTACAAAGAATTGTGTCATCTGTAACCCATATGCCGTCTGTAATTTTTCCTCCGATCCATTCACCTTTTGTATTTTTTGAGCTAAAACCGTTTTCAACAAACTGTTTGGTTTCAAGACTCCACTCTTTAAAGTTAGTTTCATCATTTCCACCAAAAGATAAGCCAATTAAAAATTTGCTAGATGTATGGGTTAGAATGTGTATCCCATGAAATACAATTTTTTTACCCATCTGTTTTGAAAGCTCATCAAAATCTATCAGGGTTTCCCAAGTCGGGGAGTCTTTTGCATATTCAGAAAGCGGAGTCCTTCGCCAAAGTCCTTGAGGATTTTTGTCATCTAACCAAAAATTGTAAACGTAACTGTTTCTAATCATACCGACGGTCAATTTATTTTTGTCATAGAAAATTTTTTCTATATTGGCTTTGATATCGGCATAAAGAGGCTGTTTTCTAATATATTCTTGAGTTTTTTCTGTTCTAGATTTAGCCCATTCTAAGGCTTCTGGTCCTGTGGCTTTTTCTAAAAATTTCGTTTCAGCTCGGTTGTAGAAAATTTTTGAAGAAGGATCCTCATTTTTTTCTAAGAGGGATCGTTTTGAGATAATAATTGCAGCAACTGCCATTATCAGCATCAAAGGGATAAGGATTATTTTTTTATGAATCATTTAAGGAGAGTTCTAAATAAAATTCTTCTTTAAACTATTTATAGAGAAGAAGGCGAACAAGAGGCAAGCAGTTCCTGGGAATAAGGGTATTAATCAACACACACAGGAATAGCGTTATAGAACCTTTCAATAAGCTTTGTTTTGCTGTGAATGCCTGTTTTCCGTTTAATGATATCAAGAAATGATTCTACAGTTCGAGGGGATAAACGAAGGCATTTCGCAATTTCTTTTGCTGATTGTCCTTTAAGAAGATAATAAAGGCATTGGGCTTCTCGTTTCGATAAAGTCAAATTTCCAAAAGACTCTCCCAAATGAAATTTAGAAATCTCTGTCTGTTTGTAAAAATTCTCAAGAGTATCCTCTTCATTTTTTTGGGGTTCAAACGGAGAGCTGTTTAATTGAATGCATCTATCCTTTTTCATTTCTAAATGCGGAAAAGTTTTTTCTTTGAAATAAAGTGTAAAATGATCAAATGCTTCGGGGTTATTTATATAATAGTCAATGACGCTTGCGTTTTCTGGTGTTGTGCCAAAAAAAGTGAAAGTTCCCTCATTTTCCGTCCGTTCGTAAATAAGTAGAAAATTCCACAAACCATTTTCAAAAAGGATTTTTTGATGTGGTGTGTTCGGCTGTCCAATTAACATTTGCCTTTTTTTGCAATTAAGGGGCACCCAGCTCATGTTGTATAGTTTTTCGTCGTTATAAAACTCTTCTTGGAAATAAATTTTGTTCCAAGGTTCGTAATTTGCAAGGCGCAGCATAAGGCCATCATTATTCACTTTGATGTGACCAAAGTGCGTTATTCCAAAATTCTTTAATAACGGGAGGCCAATAGATTCAATAAGAGGGGTAATCGTTTGATTAAATTGGAAGGCTGATAAAGGAGAACCCATAAGCTTTCTCTCACCAAAGCAACTTTTAGTGAATTTTATAGAGAAAATCTCATTTATGAAATAAGAAACTTAATATATTTTCATTTATATTGGGTGTAAGTAATTATTGAATCTTTCTTTTCCATTTTAATTCAGGTTGACGGGCTGCTTTTGTTTCATCCATGCGTTTTCTGGGGGTGTAACGAGGGGCCTCATGAAAGAGCTGTCTATTCCCCTGTTTTGCTTGATTTGCCAGATATTTCAAGGTTTCTATGAATTGATCCAAGGTATCTTTGCTTTCGCATTCTGTTGGTTCAATCAACAGGGCGCCAGAAACAACAAGCGGAAAATACATGGTCATGGGATGAAAACCTTCATCAATCATTGCCTTAGCAAAATCAAGGGTTGTAACCTCAGTCCCTTTTAAGAATTCATCATCGAACAGAGCTTCATGCATGCATGGCCCTTCGAACGAAGGCGACAAGTCATTTTTTAAACAAGCTAATATGTAATTAGCATTCAAAACTGCGTCTTCTGCAACTTGTTTCAGGCCATCCTTGCCGTGGCTCATCATATAGGAAAGGGCGCGTGTGAACATGCCGATTTGCCCATGAAATCCTTTTAATCGCCCAATGTTCAAGTCATCAGGCGTGCCATGTTCTTTTAGATGAAATCCTTTATCTGTTGTCACAACATAAGGGAGGGGCGTAAAGGGTGCCAATTCTTTTGAAAGGACAACGGGCCCTGCGCCTGGGCCGCCCCCTCCATGAGGAGTAGAAAAAGTTTTATGCAGGTTAATATGCATGCAATCAATCCCCAGATCACCCGGGCGAACTTTACCAACAATTGCATTAAAATTTGCGCCGTCACAGTAGAAAAATGCTCCTGCATCATGTACGGCTTTGGCAATTTCTATAATATCCGTTTCAAACAAACCACAAGTATTCGGGTTCGTTAGCATAATGGCCGCAACATTGGAATTGAGGGCATTTTTAAGGGCCGACACATCAACGCGCCCTCTGTTATTTGCTGGAATTGATTGAACAGAAAATCCGCAAGCTGCCGCTGTTGCTGGGTTGGTGCCGTGCGCTGATTCAGGAACGAGGACAAGAGAGCGAAGATTCTCTCCGCGTGCTTTTAAAGCAGCTTTTATTGTCATTAATCCACACAATTCACCATGGGCACCTGCTGCAGGTGTCATGGCTACAGCTGGCATTCCTGTTAAGGTTGTTAACCAATGGGACAACTGATGAATGACAGTTAATATACCTTGAACGCTAGAAATGGGTTGAAGGGGGTGAATATCTGAAAACATTCGCGCCACCTTTTCATTCAGGCGTGGATTGTGTTTCATAGTGCAAGACCCTAAAGGATAAAGGCCTGCATCAATGCTATAGTTTTTTTGACTAAGGCGAGTGTAGTGTCTTACAACTTGTGGCTCTGACAGGCCAGGCAGATCTATGGACTGACGACGAAGTCCTGCTAGGTAAGTATCTGAAACCTCTACATCTTGCCAATCGACACCTGTAAGACCAGTTGTGTTTTGCTCAAAAATCAAACCTTCTTCAAGGAAAAGTCCTTGATTGCCTGTAAAGGTTTGAGCGGTGCTTTCATTAGAAGAAACGTAATCGTTTGAATGAGCAATAGCCTTGGAGTGAGACATAATTAAAAACTCTTAACTTAAATATGAACGTAATGCCAAAGAGAGAGCAGCGATATCTTCATCGCTGGTGACCTCTGTCGCACTTAAAAGAAGTTGATTGGAAAATTGTCCTGGATAAAGCCGTGATAAGGGAATGCCTGCTAAAATGCCGTTTTTAGCTAGCGCTTCTACTAAAGGTTCCGCTGCAACAGGCAATTCAATTGTAAATTCGTTAAAGAAATTTTTGGTAATTATCTTTATTCCAGGAATTTTAAGTAGCTCGCTTCTAAGTTTTATGGCTTGTGCGTGGTTTACTTTAGCTACCCGTTCTAATCCAACGGCCCCTAATAAACTTAAGTGAATTGTAAAGCCTAAGACACATAATCCAGAATTCGTGCAAATATTGCTGGTCGCTTTTTCGCGGCGGATGTGTTGTTCGCGTGTTGAAAGGGTTAGAACCCACCCTCTTTTTCCATCTTTGTCGACCGTTTCTCCAACAATGCGGCCTGGCATTTGCCTGATGTGTTTTTCTTGGCATGCAAATAAACCCAATGTAGGGCCACCAAAATTCATTCCATTGCCAAGGGATTGCCCTTCTCCAACAACGATGTCAGCGCCTAATTTTCCAGGCGCTTCTAGTAAACCGAGGCTCATGATTTCAGTAACGACGACAACCAATAAAGATCCATTGTCATGGCAGGCTTTAGAAAGTTCTCTAAAGTCATTCACTTCACCAAAGAAGTTTGGATACTGAATGACCACACAAGCTGTGTCCGGCGTTAATGTTAAGTCCCTTGTATTTTGTTTTAGACATTCCAAAGAAAAGCCCCCAAATTTTGCATAGGTTTGGGCGGTTTCTGTATAATGCGGATGAACACCTCCAGAAATGATCGATTTTTTCCGGTTTGTAACTCGCTGTGCCATCATAATCGCTTCAACCATAGAGGTTGCTCCATCATAAAGCGAAGCATTCGCGACATCCATTCCGGTTAATTCAGAAACCTGAGTTTGAAATTCAAATAGGTACTGCAGGGTTCCTTGGGAAATTTCTGGTTGATAGGGGGTGTACGATGTTAAAAATTCCCCTCTTTGAATCAAGTAATCAACAGCAGCTGGAATATGATGACGATAAATCCCTCCGCCTATAAAAAAGGGGCCATCGCTTGCGTTTCTGTTTTGATTGGCAAGCTTTCTGAAGTGCTGCTCAACGGCCCATTCACTTTGATGGTCGGGCAAGCCTTCAAGAGAAGGGTTTAAAACACTAGCCGCTACATCTTTAAATAGGTCGTCAATTTTAGAAACTCCGATAGTTTCAAGAATCTTTTTGCGACGAGTGGATGTATGAGCTAAATAACGCATGGAACTTTTTGATTGTTGGAAAACCTTAATCAATACGATACCGTAGCATGCAAATTTTGAAAAGCTAGAAACGCAAAATCAGAATGAAAATGAAAAACGAGCCAATGGATCAGAGAGGGGATGCTGCGAATGGTATCGTCGACCAATTTCTGCAGCATGCTCCGGCGCTGGGCAGGCCTGATATAACAAGAAAGTCCTTTGATTTATTTAGCCCAAATGGATCAATATCTGGACAAAATGGTGGTTATCGGTGGTTTGATCCTGACCAATTTAGAGGGCGCTTAGCTGGGGTGTCTCCTCATCCGCGAGGGCTAAATTTTTCAAGTCCAGAAGTGACAGGCATAATATCTGATTTAACAAGAAATGCTCAAGTTCAGAAGCTTGGTGATCAAGTACTCGAACAAATGAACCATCGTTCTCCTTCGAAAGTCATATTTATGGGAGAATCTATGGGGGGAATTATAGCACCTTTAGTTATGGATTATATTACAAAAAAGCTAAATAATGGTTTACCCTACACCAAAAGTCGTTTTTATTCATTGATTGTTAGCAGTGCTCCGGTAATTATTCAAAAGGCAGGGATGCCAGAGACTATTATAATGAACACACCTAATAATGATAATGAATTTCCAAAGAAGGTTTTTGATTGGTGTGCGGAGAATTTAGGAATAGAAGGGTATTTTGGACCTTTTGAAAAAGGAATAAATGTAGATAGAACCTCAGACACTAACGACCATGGAGATATGTCTGATGTTTTTAAAATGAAAGCTGCTTTAAACGTTATGGGAATTATCCCCAAGATTTAATTAAATTGACCAGAAAAGAGCGCTAAAATTGCAAACATGTGTCTATAATCATAATGCACCGAACAGATTAGATACTCAAAGAGTTTCAAAAAGCCGCGCAGGCGTTTGAGGGACAAGGAGCGCAGTGTATACAAATACATGAGCACCGCAGCTCCCGAAAAAACAACGAACCCGGAATTTGAAACCGAAGAGTAGAGATGGTTAGAGCAGTGATGGTTTTAAGTCTTTACTTCTTTTTCTTCGAATGTGTTTCTCTTTATGTGGTTCTTCTTTCTGGCTTGGACTTTTCCGTTCTTTTTTTGACTTTTGGTAATGATGGTGATGTCTGTTCTCATTATGTTCAAGGGATTTTTTTGGATAACCTCTTGGTTTCATCTCCTCAATCAACGAAAAAGTAATCGAACACGTCACGGGATCCGATGATGTTAAGATAACATTTATGGGCTGTCCTAATTGATAAACCGTTTTGGTTCTGGACCCAATGTAGCGATGCTGATGTTCATCAAAAATAAAATAATCGCCGGGAAGATGGCTTTTGGCAATAAATCCTTGCGCGCCTGTTTCTGATAATCCTACAAAAATACCAGCAGTGCTGACGCCAACGATTGTTGCATGGAAATCTTTTCCGACTTGGTTTTCCAAATAAGCAGCATGGAAACGATCCATCACTTCGCGCTCTGCTGATGAGGCTAGACGTTCGGTTGATGAAATATGATCACCAATCATCTCTAATACTTCAAGTGGTAGGGGCTCTTGCCCATCATCACCAAGCCCTAAAGAGGCAATCAGAGAACGATGTACAACAAGGTCAGCATACCTTCGAATTGGCGAAGTAAAATGGCAATAATGAGCAAGGCTGAGGCCAAAATGCCCAATATTCGTAGGCGCATATTTTGCCTGTGATTGTGAACGTAAAACCAAATCGTGAATAAATCGCATATGGGGCGACCCTGTTGTGGCTTTTAAAATTTGGTTGAAATGAAGGGGGTTGAAAGTTTTCGTTTTTGGAATCTCAATTTTAAAACTTTTTAAAAACATTTTCAGGTTGTCAACGCGGACACTGTCAGGGGTATCATGAACCCTAAAAAGGGTTGGCCAGTTTTTAACCAATAAGGTCTTAGCAGCGGCAACATTCGCTGCAATCATCAATTCTTCAATCAGCTGATGGCTTTCCTGATGAGTACGCAGAACAATGTTTTTAACAGAACCATCTTCGTGAAAAACAACCTGATGTTCAGGAATATTTAAATCTAATGTTCCCCGGCTTTTTCTTGCCTTTAACAAGGATTGGTAAGCACCGTATAAAGGGCTTAAAACTTCTTCCCACAAGGGTTCTGTCGTATTATCAAAATCGCCTTCGATGGCCCTTTGGACTTGGTTATAGGTCAATCTTGCTTTTGATCGCATAAGGCCACGTTTAAAGCGATGTGATTTCAGCTTTCCGTTTGAGCTGATGATCATTTCAACAGCAAGGCACCCCCTGTCCTCATCAGGCCTTAAAGAACAAAGGCCGTTAGATAAGGCTTCGGGTAACATGGGCACAACCCTGTCTGGAAAATAGACCGAATTTCCGCGCTCATAGGCCTCTTTATCTAAAGCATCGGATGGCCTTACATAATAAGAAACGTCAGCAATGGCAACAATGATCCGCCATCCCCCTTCATTGCGTGGATCTGGATCAGGGGTGGCCCAAACAGCATCATCAAAATCGCGCGCGTCTTCACCGTCAATGGTCACAAGGGGTAAATCTCTAAAATCTGTTCGGTTGCCAAGGGGTGGGATTTTACCGTTATTGGCTAAATCGATGGCATCTTGATCAAATTCGAAGGGCAATTGATGTGCATGAATAGCCATTAAGCTGAAAATTTTTGGATTGTCTATTGAGCCTAAAACCCTTTCAATCTCAACACCTCTTGCTCTGTTGGCGTGATATAAAACGACATCACCTTCGTTTAGCTTTGCAGCAATTTCAGGATTACAGGAAACTCCTGGGAAAGGGTCTTTTCGGTGGCAAGGAACAAGTTGCCCGCCAAATCGACCCGTCTTGAAAAGACCAAGATGAAGTTCGTTATGGGGCCTTGGAAGACGTTTTTTGGAGTCCGCGTTATTCGCTTCAGGGGGTCTGATTCTTTTAACAATCTTGGCGCCATATCCTTCCGCTTTTAAATTCGCCAGAATATGTTTTAATTCGCGGCGGCGCGCACCTTTTACCCCTAATACCTTAGCAATTTCTTTTTTGGTTACTAGGTGATGGCTGTTTTCGATTAACTTTAAAACAGCTTCTCTGAGGTCTGTGTCAGGTTTATCTTGGCCCATGCCAACCTTATCGTTTTTAGTTTTTTTAAGAATTTTACAGTAACATAGATTCCCTTAACCAACAATTAAGATGGGGTTGTAAGATTCAAGGAATAGAAAAAATTGCACTTAAAATAAAAAATATTTAATATCTTTTAAATTGCTATTCTTTATACATATAGGGCAAAAATGAGGAAAATTTTCTGGGATAACCCCTATCAAACAAGCCTTGTCACGAAAGTTTCATCCGTTTCAGATAATCGCATCGTGCCAGAGGAAACAATTGCTTTTTCGTTTTCAGGCGGGCAAGAAAGCGATCGAACCCTCATCAATGGAATGCCCGTGATAAGTTCAGAGACAGAAGGTAATCTTATTTACTACACAATTGCTGAAGGACACGGTCTTAAATCTGGCGATCCTATAATCATGGAAATTGATTGGGGGCGCCGGTATAAATTAATGAGGCTTCATTTTGCAGCAGAGCTGGTTCTGGAAATTGTGACACGAAAATGGAATTTTGAGAAAATTGGGGCTCATATTGCCGAAGATAAATCCCGGATTGATTTTGTATTAGATAAAAACATCTCAACTCTTTTTGATGAAATTTTATCTGAATATAACACCATCATCGAAAAAGACGCACCTATCAAGACTGGGTTTTCTGATACAGACAGTCAAAAACGCTTTTGGGAGATTGAAGGTTTTTCCAAAGTCCGTTGTGGAGGAACGCATGTTAAATCCGCAAAGGAAGTTGGATATATCACTTTAAAAAGAAAGAATATCGGTAAATCTAAGGAACGGATAGAAATCAACCTAAGGGAAGAAGAGGGTTTTAAGGGTTGATATTATTGATCTTTCTGAGAGAGAAATAAGAAAAAATCAAAAAATTTCTCCTACATGACATAAGGATATTGTGAGAAAAAACTTTATACCCTTGCTGTTTCAAGTTGCGGGTTCGCTGTTTTTCAAGATCTGAGGTGCTCCTCAATCTTTAAACGCCTGCTCCGCTTTTTGAAACATTTTGGGTACCGTACTTTTGGGAAAAGGTCCACGCTGGTTTCCGCTGCTTTTAAGTAAGTTTCTGATAGAGTTTTTCTGATAAAAATAGGTAGAAATATGCCCAGATTAAATAAAGAACAAGGTGAAGCTGTAGCTTTACTATCTATAGGTACTTTTCTAGAATATTTTGACTTAATGCTATATATTCACATGGCAGTTTTGTTAAATGAGCTGTTTTTTCCGAAGACAGATGCTCATACGGCAGGACTCCTTACAGCTTTTGCTTTCTGCTCAACTTACCTTTTAAGGCCGATAGGCGCACTTGTGTTTGGTTATATTGGTGATAATTTGGGAAGAAAGGTAACAGTTGTTATCACGACGACCATGATGTCTTTTTCATGCTTGACTATGGCAAACCTACCAACATATGCACAAATAGGCATAGCTGCTTCTTGGATTGTGACGATGTGTCGTATTGTTCAGGGCATGTCTTCGATGGGTGAAATATCAGGGGCTCAGCTTTACTTAAGCGAAACGATAAAACCGCCTGCTAGATATCCAGCTGTTGCACTGCTTGCTCTAGCTGTTTCACTTGGAACATCTGCGGCCCTTGGTTTGGCATCGTTTGTGACTTCGTTTGGTCTTGATTGGCGTCTTGCCTTTTGGGTAGGGGCAACAATTGCAGTTGTTGGGGCAGTTGCCAGAACAAAGCTTCGAGAAACGCCTGATTTTGCGGATGCGAAAAGACGAATAAAAGATGCAAAAAAACGAAGAAAGTTTGAGCCATTTGAAAGCGATTCTATTCAGCAAGAAAAGGTAAATCAGAAAACATCCTTAGCTCTGTTTTTAATGGATTGTATGTGGCCTGTTTGTTTTTATTTTTCTTATGTTTATTGCGGCAATATACTCAAACATTCTTTTGATCTTACACCTGAGCAGATCATCCATCAAAATTTCATTGTTTCTTTGGTGCAGATAGCAAGCCTTTTGCTATTTGTTTTTTTGAGTTACAAAGTTTATCCGTTGATCATTCTAAAAGTTAAACTCATTATCTCAGCAATCATTATCGTAACTTGTCCGTACTGGCTTAATAATATAACGGACCCATTTTACCTGTTTTTCCTTCAGTCAGCTGTCATATTCTTTGCAGCTGATGCTGCGCCTGCCACGTCAATTTTTTATAAGCATTTCCCTGTTTTTAAGCGTTTTACTTATATTAGTTTCACATACGCTTTATCTCGCGCGTTAACATATGTTATTACTTCTTTTGGCCTTGTTTATTTGACGGAAAGTTTTGGTAATTGGGGAATTTTAATCATTATGGTGCCTGTCTGTGTGGGGTACACAATTGGGTTAAGACATTTTGAAAATTTAGATAGAATCGATAGCCATGAGCAAAATAAAATTTAAAAAGTTCTTTTTTCTTTTCTTTGTTAGTTTTGGTGTAATTAAATGATGGGCGGCATATTTACATCATTAGACAAAGAACAAAAGCAGGCAGTAGGTTTGCTGTCAATAGGGACTTTTCTTGAATACTTTGATTTAATGCTCTATGTCCATATGGCGGTTCTGTTAAATGAGTTGTTCTTCCCTAAAACGGATCCTCATACTGCCAGTCTTCTTGCCGCTTTTGCATTTTGTACAACTTATATATTTAGACCCATTGGGGCGCTGATCTTTGGTTTTATCGGTGATTACGTTGGGCGTAAAGTCACGGTTATTCTAACAATTATGTTCATGTCCTTATCTTGCGTCCTTATGGCTAACTTGCCGACATATGCTCAGATTGGTATTATGGCTTCTTGGATTGTTACGATATGCCGTATTGTCCAAGGAATGTCGTCGATGGGAGAGCTTACCGGCGCTCAGCTTTATTTGAGCGAGTTTATAAAGCCCCCGGCTAGATATTCAGCAGTTGCACTACTTGCATTCGCGTCAGCTATAGGAGGAGCAGCTTCTTTGGCTGTTGCATCCTTTGTAATTTATTTTGGATTTAACTGGCGCGTTATTTTTGGAGTAGGAGCTGTTATTGCTCTTGTAGGAGCTGCTGGAAGAATATTTTTAAGAGAAACTCCTGATTTTACGGATGCAAAACGACAAGTGACTTCTATGGACACAGAGGAAGAGTCTGGCTCTTTTGTCCAAGAGAAAGTTGATTATAGAACGTCGTTGGCTTTGTTTCTAATGGATTGTATGTGGCCGTTGTGCTTTTATTTTTCATATATGCATTGTGGCATAATTTTGAAGAATTCTTTTAGCTATAGCCCCGAGCAAATTATTCACCAAAACTTTATCGTTTCGATGGTGCAAATAAGCACCTACCTATTGTTTGTATTTTTAAGTTATAAAATATATCCCCTAAAAATATTGAAAGTTAAACTGCTCATCTCTTCAATTATTATTATGAGTTATCCTTATTGGTTAGATAATTTGCAAAGTGAGTTTCAAGTCCTTCTTCTTCAATGTTGTATCATATTTTTTGCAGCAGATGCATCACCGGCAACGTCGGTCTTTTATAAATATTTCCCCGTTCTAAAACGATTTACGTATATCAGTTTCACCTACGCGTTATCTCGTGCTGTGGTCTATATTATTACTTCTTTTGGGCTTGTTTACTTAACAGAATATTTAGGGAGCTGGGGAACATTGATTATTACAGTTCCCGTGTTTACAGGTTATATACTGGGCCTTTGGCATTTTGAGAAATTAGAAGTAGAACAGAAGACTGATAGGTCGATATAAGCTCTTATAATATTTCTACATGTTGCAATTATTGTGAAGAGCTACATATTATCTAGTAAATTTACTTAGATATATAAACGATATATTAATCTTTTTTTGATAATTTATATCCTGAGGGCACAATTATGGTTGGGCATCGGCTTAAATGTGGCTGGTGGACAATACTCAGGCTCTTCCTCTTTGTAATTTATTTTATACAAAGAGGAAGAAAACTTCTATCCCCTCAGGACCTGGGTGGATATAAAAGCGCGATCGAGCTCTTTATATTCATTATATCAACACAATCATGTGTTGAGAACCTTTATTGTCTTGTTTTTTAAACAAAAACACAAAGGCTTGGGTGAGTATTGCTCTCGTGGTGGAGGAGGCGGAGGCCAGGCACATTTTTGGGACCCTACGGAGGCCCCATCAGACCCAAAATCATATCTAGTGTAGATATAAAGAGAAAACAGTTTTTCTGGATACTTTTTACGCAACCATTCTGCCAACAGTTTTCGTTGTGCTATGTCCTTCTTTAAGATTGACTAAAAGAACTTCACCGCCTTTGGCTTGTACAATGTCTGCGCCCACTACACGGTCAATTGTATAATCAGCGCCTTTTACCAAAACATCAGGCAATAGGCTGCTGATAAGATTATAGGGGGTTTCTTCATCAAAAATAATAACGACGTCTACCATGCCTAAGGCTGCTAAAACTTGGGCTCGAGTTTCCTCATTTTGAATAGGCCTTGAATCACCTTTGAGGCGTTTTACAGAAGCGTCACTGTTAAGACCTATAATCAATTTATCGCAAGCTGCGGCTGATTCTTGCAAAATATGAAGGTGCCCCAAATGAAGAAGATCAAAGCATCCATTGGTAAAGCCAACTTTTAGCCCTTGACGACGCCATTCTTTCAAGCACTCAATAGCGTGCGGCAAAGTTAAGACCTTTTGTTCTGTGTGAACAGTTGTGTGGTGATTAAACGAAGATTCAAGTTCTTCGGATGTCAACGTTGCTGTTCCAACCTTACCAACTACAATTCCAGCTGCTGTGTTCGCCAGTCTGCAGGCATCACTTAAGGAGATATCATTTGCCAAAGCGATTGCGAGCGTTGCAACAACCGTATCGCCAGCACCTGAGACATCGTAAACTTCGCGGGCCACAGCTGGGATTTGTTTCGCCTCTTTGTTGTTTTCTAATAGGGTCATCCCTTGTGAGCCTTGAGTAATCAAAAGAGATTCAACGCCTAATTCATTTTTTAAGGCTTCTCCGGCTTTTATAATTTGCGCTTGAGTTTTAAGGGCATGGCCTGTAACCTCGCTCATTTCTTTAAGGTTTGGCGTTAAGATGGTGGCGCCCTTGTAATGCTGATAATGGCGTCCCTTTGGATCAACCACAATCGGCACCCTACCTTTTGCAAGATTAATGATGGATTGGCACAAATTTTTTGAGAAAATACCCTTATTATAATCAGATAAAATAATGACCTGGCATTCTGACAAAACTTTTTTGCAATAATCTAAGATTTGCTGTTCGGTTGAATCTAGGCATGGGTTAGGCGTTTCCTCATCCACACGAAGAAGCTGTTGTCCTTGGGCAATAAAGCGCGTTTTTCGGATGGTTTGACGATTAGCTTCTGAGAAAAGAGTTGCTTTTGTATTAGGCAATTCATCCAAATGCTTTTTTAAAATTTCACCCGCTGAGTCTTTGCCAGTAACGCCAACAAATATAACCTTACCCCCTAAAGAGGAAATGTTTCTAGCAACGTTACCGGCACCGCCAATAACCGTAAAATCCCGATTCATTTTTAAGATAGGTATCGGCGATTCAGGAGAAATTCTTTCAACTTGTCCATAGACAAACCTGTCAAGCATCACATCGCCAATACACAAAGCCGTTGTATTCGAAAAGTTAAAAGAATGTATTCCTGTCATAACTACTCAGATCAAAAATCAAAAAGTTATCCATTCTATCATGGCTTTGGTGGAATTTGAATAAGTTTGACAGTTTCAAGTTTGGTAAAGCCTAAGGATATTTTTCATCATCTAGCTTTACATATCTCAAGCTAAAGCTTTTTTACCTTTTCAACCAATTCTTTAAGCTCAAGAGACGCATCAGCAAAAACGTTGCTTGTTTGCTGGGTAAAGGCATTTAAATTTGGCTCAGTGATGAGAAAGGTTTGCTTATAGGTTTCCATTAAGCGTACTTCTTCATCCATTCTGTTTTTATTATTGAATTGGGTGGCTTCATTGATAGCTTCACTGATGGCTTTTTGTTTCTGTTCCGACAGTGCATCCCATCTGTTTTTGCTTATAGCCCAATAGAGATAGTGGATAAGGTGATTGGTTAATATGATCTGTTGAAATTTATGTTCAAGGCCTAAAGTCTTAAAGCTAGAAAGTGGAAATTCTAGGGCTAGGATTGCTCCATTTTGTACGGCGGTTTTGACTTCAGCGTGCCCCATTGTAACGAATGAATCAGGGCCGCTTAAACATTGAGCAACCTTACTCCATGCTTGTCCCGCAGGAACGCGTAGTGCACGGCTTCCTAATTGTCCAGGGTTTGTTATAGGGTGATTATAAACTACTTCCAAAACACGTGTGCCGTGATAAATATGGCCTATTACTTTTAAGTCAAGTACTTCGCTCGCTGGCATGATTATAGGGTCAAGATAAACCTGAAAAGCATTTTCTATATGCTGTGTATCACGAAAGACAAAAGGCATCATTTGGATTCGGAGGCTCGCTAAAAATTCCTCTCTTTTTACGCCATTCAAAAGTTGTGCCTCTGGATGTTTTCCAATTTCTCCTTCAATGTCAGCTGGTGAAACAAGTGCCATATCGATTCCACCTTCATGCATGGCTTGAATCTCAGTGCCTTGAGGCAATGCTTCATTCTCAATAAGTTTTATAATCTTAAATTCGCCAGGTGCAATTCTTTCTAAGGTTTGCCCAAAACTATCAATCATCTGGTCATTGGGGCTGCCAGCTGTTGAGGGAACCGATATCCTGAGTTCAATAATTTCAGAGCCATTATTTGAGCTAGCAAGTACAGATGAAAAATATCCTCCCATTAAAATTGCTAATAAGGCTAAAAAGATAAATCTCTTTGCATTTAAGAAAGTCTTATACTTTATTTCATTACGTCCCCTTATCAAACTATTTTGCCAGACCATAGACTGCAGATTCCTTTCTGATCTAGCTCAGCTCCACATAATAAAAAAGCCCGCAAGAGCGAGCTTTTTTACCGAGGAAAACGATAAAATTATTAACGTTTTGAGAATTGGAAACGACGACGCGCTTTCGCTTGACCGTATTTCTTACGCTCAACAACACGGCTATCACGTGTTAAGAACCCACCTTGCTTTAGAACACCTCTAAGGTCTGGTTCAAAGAAGGTTAAAGCTTGGCTGATACCATGACGAACAGCACCCGCTTGTCCGGATAAACCACCACCAGCAACTGTACACCAAACATCATATTGACTAATACGATTGGCAGCTTTAAAAGGCTGACCAACGATCATCTGTAAAACAGGACGAGCAAAGTATTCTGGCCCAGTTCTGCCATTGACTAAAATTTTTCCCGAACCTGGTTTAATCCAAACGCGGGCGATTGCATTTTTACGTTTACCTGTTGCATAGGAACGTCCTTGCGCATCAATTTTTGGTGCACGAGGTGTTGACTCTGTTGCAGGAGCGGAAGCAGCAGCTTGCTTTGGAGCTGCTTTTGCTGACTTTACAGCGTTTTTTAAATCTTCAAGACCCATTTTTTCAGTCACTCTTTGATACTCCGCTTATTCTTTGAATTAAGACTAGCAACGTCTAAAACAGTTAATTGTTGAGCAGCATGTGGATGCTCGGAACCTGGATACACTCTTAGGTTGCTCATAATACGGCGACCTAATGGACCACGAGGAACCATTCTTTCTACAGCTTTCATAATAACGCGCTCAGGATGTTTGCCAGTTAAAATTTGCCCTATTGTGCGTTCTTTGATTCCGCCAGCATATCCTGTATGCCAGTAAAACTTTTTATCTGCCAATTTATTGCCAGTAAGGTGAATTTTCTCGGCATTAATAACAACGACATTGTCGCCGCAATCAACGTGTGGCGTGTAGCTTGGCAAATGTTTACCGCGTAGGCGATTTGCCACAACGACAGCCAAACGGCCTAGAACCAAATTTTCGGCATCAATAAGAATCCACTTCTTTTTGATGTCTTCTTGGCGAACTGAAAGTGTAGTGCGCATCCTTTAAACTCATTAAAAAATAACCTGTTTCCTTTTGTAATTGAAAAAACAAAAACATGCAACAAAAAACGCTAGGTTTTTAGCTGATTTCAGAGGATTTTTCATTAGGGTATTATGATACCCTAATGAAATTATTAGGTATCTTGGTGATTACACGTCTTTTTCTCTTTTATCAAGAACTTGACAAAGTGATGTAAAAGTGTTACACTTTTGGATAATTAAAGAGCTTTAAAAAAGGTGCGTATTATGGCAGCTAAAAATCCACGAATCAATGTTACTTTTGAAGAAACCACCGCGGGTCTTTTGTCACATTTTGCGCATCAAGAACATAAGCCTGTTGCAAGTTTGGTGCGTGAACTCGTCCTTGAGGCCTTAGAAATGCGTGAAGATTTTTATTTGTCCAAATTGGCTGAAAAGCTTGACAATAATAGTGTTAAAACCTATGACCATGAGGACGCATGGAAATAAATTATCAAGTCCGTTATTTAGAAGAGGTTATACAAAAACATATTCCCGCACTAGCACCTAGCGCTAGAATGCTTATAAAATGTGCAATTGAAGAACGTTTGATGATTGATCCTATTAGTTTTGGGAAACCGTTGCGCTACAGCCTAAAAGGTCACAGACGTCTAAGAGTTAGTGATTATCGCATCATCTATCGAATAGAGGTAGAATCAAAAACGGTCATTATTATTGCCATTATGCATCGCAAGGATGTATATGAAATTTGAAGGTAATTTTTAAATTTGGACAATGAGTTATTGGACAGTGAATTAAAAGAAATTTTTTCAAGTTGGCTTTTGTACTTAAAGGCAGGCAGGGCACTGTCATCGCACACCCTAGATGCCTATGAGTCTGACTTCATCCAATTCATCACTTTTTACCAGACACATTTTTCAAAAAGCATAAGTTTAGAAATATTAACGAAACTAACACGTTCTGAACTTAGATCTTGGCTTTCAAACCGCCGTTTGCAAACCTATCATATGCGCTCAACAGCAAGGGCGATGTCATCGGTGAAAAGCTTTTTTCGTTTTCTGCAAACGCAAAAAGTTATGGATGATCATCCTATTTTCGAAATGCAGCCACCAAAGCGTAAACGGACTTTGCCGCGACCTTTGTCTGTTGATCAGGCTCTTGATTTGATTGATGGTATTGATCAAATCTCTGATGATGCGTGGATTGGCCTTCGAGATAAGGCTTTGTTTATGCTTATTTATAGTGCTGGCCTTCGTATTAGCGAAGCCTTGTCTTTAAACATTCAAGATTGTCATAATGATAATTATCTAACAATCAAAGGCAAGGGCGGCAAATTTAGAAAAGTTCCTTATTTAGAAAACGTTAAGCAGCAAATTCAAGTGTATCTTGAAAAAATGCCTTTTGGAGAAGAAAAAACAGCTCCGCTTTTTGTCGGAATGCGAGGAAAACGCCTTCAACGAGCTGTTGCAGAGAAGCAAATGCGTCAATACAGGCATTTAAATGGACTTCCGGATTCAGCGACGCCGCATGCACTTCGTCATAGCTGTGCCAGTCATCTTATGAATGCAACAGGAGATCTAAGGGCGATTCAAGAACTTTTGGGTCATGCTTCTCTTTCAACAACACAAATTTATACAGAAGTTGACAAAGATTATTTAATGAAGGCATATGGAGCTGCACATCCTAGGGCAAAAGGAAGATAGTTTTTAGTGAAAAGAGTTTTAAAAAAAATCTTAGCTTCTTCCGGCTTTCAGGCGTTTTTGGCCTGGATTGGGTACCTTTATATAAAATTTGTTTATCTAACCTGTAGATGGAAGCGAATTAATCTTGAGTGTATAGATCGTTATATTGCTGAAGATAAACCTTTTATAATTTGCTTTTGGCATGGAAGGCTTGCCATGTTACCGGCAGGTTGGAGATGGAAAAAACCTTTCCGAATGCTGCTTTCTTCTCATCGTGACGGTCAGTTAATTGCCAATGTTCTGGGCCATTTTGGTATGGGTGTTATTAGTGGTTCGACAACAAGGGGAGGGGCAAAAGCAGCTCTGGCCCTTGTGAAAGCGGTACGTTCAGGGACTATTATTGGAATCACGCCAGATGGTCCTAAAGGTCCGGCTTATAAGGTATCACCTGGTATTGTAACCATTTCAAAATTAGTTCAGGCTGATATTATCCCTGTCAGCTATTCCGTCAGTCGCCATAAAACCCTTAAAACATGGGATCGTTTTCATTTTCCGCTGCCTTTTGGAAGGGGTATTTTTGCAGTTTCTAATCCCATTCCTTATCCAAAATCGGATGAAGATTTAAAGTCATGCCAAGATCAAATCGAAGAATCGTTAAATAATATTGCAAATAAAACAGATGATGAATTAATTATCGTTAACTAAATATTAAACAAAATAATTTATATTTATATATCGTAAATCAATATTTTTTAGTATGAGGTTTAGAATGGCAAAGCATAATAGTGAGCATCATCAAGATAATCATTCAAAAGCTGCAGGACAACGTGAAAAAACAGCACAGCCGCAGCATCGTGAGTCTGCTAAACAAGACAAGGCTAGAGGACACGAGAAAGCTGCAGAGGGCCATTCTCCAAATGCTCGTCACCAAGCTACAGCATCTGCTGCCAGAGCTTTTGCCTCTGAACCTTATAAAAAATAGTTTCATTGTTTTCTCCTAAAGATGTGGGCTGCTTTTGCAGTCCGCATCTTAAAATTCCTTAAAACCTATTGGTCATATCGAATAAATGTTTGTATCCTGGTTTAGAAAATACCCTTTCTATTTCAAATTGGGTAAAGCCTAAATGAGAGAGCAAAATGACCAATTTCCGCACTGAAACTGATTCGATGGGCGAGGTCCAAGTCAAAAATGATAGATATTGGGGGGCTCAGACCGAGCGTTCAAGGCAGAATTTCAAAATCGGTATTGAAAAAATGCCAATACCGCTTATCCATGCTTTTGCGGTTTTAAAACACGCGGCAGGGCTTACAAATATTCAGCTTGGAACGATTAGGCCTGAACTGGGTGATGCTATTATCAAAAGCTGTGAGGAGATCGTCAGTGGTCACCTTGATGATCATTTTCCGCTTGTTGTCTGGCAAACAGGTTCTGGTACCCAAACCAATATGAATGTGAATGAGGTAATTGCAAATCGCGCAAATCAGATTTTGGGGCATAATTTAGGATCTAAGACGCCCGTTCATCCCAACGATCATGTAAATTATGGTCAATCTTCAAATGATTGTTTTCCAACCGCAATGCATATTGCAGCTGTTGTTGAAATTCATCAAAAACTCCTTCCTGCCTTGGAACATTTTTTTAAAAGCTTAGAGAGTAAGTCAAAAGAATTTAAAGACTTTATTAAAGTTGGTCGAACCCATTTACAAGATGCAACCCCAATGACCTTGGGACAAGAATTTGGGGCGTATGCGCACCAAATTAACCTTGGTATGGAAAGAATAAAGGCCTGTCTTCCCCGTTTGTATCCTTTGGCTCAAGGCGGGACAGCTGTTGGAACCGGATTAAACTGTCCTGCTGGTTTTGCAGAGATTTTTGTAGAAAAAGTTACTCAGTTAACAGGTTTTCAATTTAAAAGTGCAACCAATAAATTTGAAGCCTTAGCGAGTCATGACGCGATGGTAGAGCTGTCAGGGGCGTTGAACGTTTTGGCTGTAAGTGCCATGAAAATTGCGAACGATATCAGATGGCTAGGATCTGGGCCAAGATGCGGCTTGTCGGAAATTTATCTGCCTGAAAATGAACCAGGCTCATCAATTATGCCGGGCAAAGTGAATCCCACTCAGTCAGAAGCCATGACAATGGTTTGTTGTCAGGTGATGGGGAATCACGTAACGGTTAGTATTGCTGGTAGTCAGGGGCATTTTGAACTAAACGTTTTTAAACCCGTCATTATTTATAACGTATTGCAATCAATTGGTTTGTTGGCTGATGCTTGTCATAGTTTTACTGATAATTGTTTAAAAGGCATCACGGCAAACCAAGATCGCTTAAAACAAAATATAGAAAATTCCTTGATGTTGGTAACGGCCCTCAATCCAGTTATTGGGTATGATAAGGCTACTTTAGTTTCTAAAAAAGCTTTAATGGAAAACATAAGCCTTAAGCAAGCGGCCGTTGATCTTGGGTTTCTTGATGCTGATCTGTTTGATAAGCTAGTTGACCCTAAGAAGATGGTGGGAGGGTAGGTGAGAATTTGGCATTATAGGTTTTTGATTTTAAAGAGAGTCATTCAAAGAAACTATTTGAGTTTTTTTATAATTCGTATGATGTCAAAACAGTGCGTCTAAATTGCTAGGTTAAAGAAAGCATGGATGCTGCCAATCCCTATATTTAATTGTCAAAAGCTAAAAATTATTTGTATGGTTCAAAAACGCTTATAGGGAAGAACATTATTAGGCGAATACTAAGAGATGGCAATGCAATTATTAAAGAAAATATTACAAAAATATGATAAGACAAATGAAGCGGCTTATCTGCTTGATGTTAATAATCAATTACCGGAGAAGAATTTCCCCTGGGCATTGCGCCCCTCTCTTTCCTCCGTTACACACGGAAGATAGCCAAGCATAAACTTAACGACTCTCAGTGCAGGAATATTCTGGATTTAGCCCAAAAAGGCTACTGTATACTGGAAAATAAAATTTCGCCGGAATCCATAAAAGCGTTTTTCAATGAGTATAGTGCTGAATGGGCAAAACCATTGAGCGAGAAAAAGGATTTGTGGTTTGAGGGCTTACGCACATTTCCCAGATTCAAGGATTATATTGGGACTGAAGAAGAATATTACAATAGATTTTTCTCCCAAAGCCGGCACTATATTGTTATATCAAGGTGCTGTTATTCACGGAGGGGCTGAGGCAGCTGATCCTAGCGTCAGTCGCAAAAGCATCACTGGCTTTTTTATTACGAAACGGGGATATACAGAGTATCACAGATAAATGATAATCTTAGTTTGTCTTTTTTCTGCCCTTAAACCTTCCTTGGCAAGGAATTGTAGCGAAAACTGCTGAATAATTAAATTTGGCGTCCCCTACGGGATTCGAACCCGTGTTGCCGCCGTGAGAGGGCGATGTCCTAGGCCTCTAGACGAAGGGGACAGATGACACAAAATAAACAATTTCTACAAAGGATGCAAGAATTCTTTAACTGTTTTAGCTATTTGAATTTCTCTGTTTTAAGAAAATTGGTAGAGGGGCGAGAAAGATTAAAACAGAGGTTATTTTTTGTATTGAGCTCTCTAGATATTATTGTAGCCTTTGCGGGGCCCACCTCGAACCCCAAAAACGATCGCCCACCCCAGCCTCTACCTGGTATGTTGAAGATAGGGTTATAAAGGAGTAAATATAGCTTTATAACTCAGGGAAGAGC